>QJPH01000589.1 GCA_003242955.1 Candidatus Methylumidiphilus alinenensis | reverse complement strand
GGTTATGCTGCATTTAGTAATTACCCATCGCCATCGTCCGACGCTTGTGGCCTACTAGCCACGTCCTGCTTCTCTTCCATAAGCAAGCCCTGTTCCGGCTCGACCTCATGCTCTCGTGTGAAAAAGCGCGAAAAGAACAAGCCCAATTCAAACAGCATCCAGATGGGCACCGCCAGCAAGGTTTGCGAAATCGGGTCTGGCGGGGTCAGCACTGCGCCGACGATGAAGGCCAACACAATGATGTAGGGCCGTTTTTCAACCATGGACTCGCGGGTGATGATGCCGGTCCAGATAAGCAAAATGGTGAAGATCGGGACTTCGAAGGAGATGCCGAAAGCGAAGAAGATGGTCAGCACGAAGTCTAAGTACTTGCTGATGTCAGTCATCACCGTCACGCCCACCGGGGCCGTCGTGGTAATGAAAGCGAACAGCAAGGGAAACACCACGAAATAGGCAAAGGCAATGCCGGCGTAAAAAAGGATGCTGCTTGACACCAATAACGGCAATACTAGTCGGCGCTCATGCCGGTACAAGCCCGGCGCGACAAAGGCCCATGCCTGGTAAAGGATGTAGGGGGCGGCCAGAAACACGGACACCACTAGCGTCAGTTTAAAAGGGGCCAAGAACGGCGATGCCACTTCAATGGCAATCATCTGGCTACCAGCGGGCATGTGTTTTAACAATGGCCCGGCCAGGTACGCGTAGATTTCGTTCGCGTAAAATGCCAAGCCAAAAAACAACAGGAATACCACCAAGATGGTCCGTAACAGCCTGTCTCGCAACTCGACGAGATGGGATACGAAAGGTTGCTCCGAGTCTTGGGGGTAGTCGCTACTCATGGACTTCCTCAGTTGGCTTGGGTTCTGGCTTTTGCGTTGCCTCGACATTGAGCATTTTGGAAGAATTATCCGCCAGCAACATCTTTTCCATCTCACGCTTTCGTTGATCCATCGATTCCTTCAAATCCTGCAATTGCAGTTCGCGGTCGATCTCTTGTTTGACCGAGGTAGCCATTGAACGTAGCTTCCTTATCCACAAAGCGGCCTCCTTCGCCACACGAGGCAAGCGTTCCGGCCCGAAAACGAGGAGGGCAATCAAGCCCACCATCAACATCTCAGAAAAGCCGACATCGAACATGATGGTTGCGTACTATTAGGATTTATCTTTCTTGTCGGAGACCACTTCGGCTTCACCGTCAATGGTGTGGGGCTTGCCCGCGCCTTTGTCCTCGTCAGGTTCGTTCATTGCGGCACGGAAGCTTTTGATAGCCCCGCCCAAATCACCGCCTATGGTTTTCAGTTTCTTCGTGCCGAACAGCAAAACCACAATGACTAAGATAACCAAAAGTTCCCAGATATTTACACCCATTTTTTTCTCCTCAGAATTTCAGTGTAGTAGTTGGACCTAAAATTTCATGCCGTCAACGCTGGAAATGCGCGGTTCTTTGCGCCCATCCGTTTCCACCAGTAAAAAAGGCCCCTTGATGATAGCCTTATGCAGTTTTTCCTGGATTTCCCCGGCGGAATAATCTGTTGTGATGGCAAATCGAACTAAGGGCAAACCCAAATTCTCGCAGATCGGTATCAGCGTATCTTTTTCATTCGACCGAACAGAATGGGTTTTATCCTGCAATTGTACGACACAGACTACGGCCAAGTTGGTTTTTTCGCAAAGAACGAAATCGAAATAGCAGTCTTCAATGGAGTTGAAGGCTTTTTTGACAGCATGGGCGGACGCGCCTTTTTTGGGGACGATAATATCGGTAACACGGATCTTACCGAAAATTTCGTACTCCCCACCTACAGCGTCCTTCATCGTGCGAAAAAACGCCTTCTCATCCGCTTTGAATATCATCCCGTTCCTTTGATAAGGATATCGGGGAAGCTTTTTGCCATGCCAGAAAACTCGCTTGAGCAAGAATGCCAGCAGGAGAAGCCCGACGGTTAAGGCAAGTGTCTTAGTAATGGTGAAAACTCTCCATTCAAGGTGTCCGCCCTAAAGCCTTGATGATGGCCCCGGGATCATAGCCACGGATAACGGTGGATTCATTGACTACAATGATGGGAACACCGCCACCCCCAAGCCGCTCATATCCAATGCGCCCTTGTTCTGAACTTTCCACGTCCAACTCCTTGTAGGCGATATGTTTTTTTGCAAAAAACTTACGCGTCTTGGCGCAATAACTACACCATTGGGTGGCATAGAGTACGACATTTCCTTGCCTCATCGTGCTGGATGCCGGTGGGTTAAAAAAATCCCCTACAAGTTCCCAGTTCTGATAAAGGCCAATCGATAGTAAACCCATCAACAAAAGCATCGGTTTGGTCATAGTATCACCTCAGCCACCAGTGCGTTTAGCCTTAAAACCCCGTTTTGCGAGTTCCTCCAACACCAAATTGCGATGGTCACCTTGAATTTCGATGACCCCATCTTTAACGGTTCCTCCGCCGCCACAACGGGATTTCAATTCCTTTGCCAATATCTTCAACTCGTCGTCCGCCAAAGGGATGCCAGAGATGACAGTGACCCCCGCGCCTTTACGACCTTTGGTTTCACGCCCGACTCTGACGCTGCCATCGACCTTGGCGTTCACCGCCGATTTCTTGCCGCAAACGCAGGAACCCTTTGGTTTTCCGCATTCCGGGCACATTTGCCCGTGTAAGGTGGAGTAAACGATGCCCATGGGTTTACCTGATTAGCAAGTTGTGTCTGCAAAGCCCAAAACGAAATAGCTTAATCATCTTTCGGCCTTGGTCATCGTTCAGCCCGATGGGTGTGTTTGTGGAGTGCTGCGACTTGTCGCCGTATGGCTCAGAAAGCGGCGACAAGTCGCCGCACTCCACATTAAGTGGGCTGAACGATGACCAAGGCCCATCTTTCTAACTAGGCGGGTTGATGGCTCAGTGATGCGTGATAGGTTCGTCAACATCGCCAGTCAACTGTTGGCTAATTTCCTCAGGCTCCACCTCCACCCCATCAAGGTCATCGTTCCAATTGGGTCCAACTAGGATGCCGTCCTCCGCCATTCCTGCCAGCCATTCTTCTATAAATTCATCCAAATCCATGGCGACTGGCCTAAAATTTTCCCATTCACCGACACAATGGGCCTTGGCGTAAGCTTCCTCTGACCAAAACGGCATTACTTCGGAGTCTTCAAACTCTGTTGAGTCGACAACCACCCAACCCTCGTCGGATTGCAAGCCCCACACTTGCCCGGATTCCAGAATGTTTTCGATAAAGCGTTGGTAGTTTGCGTCAAGGTCGGCCGTTAATTTGATCATGGCAATTCTCTAAAATGTTTGCGCAGGCTGAAATCAGCACCGCGAATGAGTAAACTGATGGCTGGCGACTCTATTCGTCCGCCCGGAATTTAGAATTTTAGTCTGAACTTCGTTGCAATCCCACTTTTTCCATAATAAACCCCTTCATGTGGTCCTTTAGCCAACTCCTTTATAGTACGATTTTACACGATTTCCCATCTGCTGAGGCTGATTAACGAAAGTGTCTGCACGAAAAGCATGTCTTCCGACGTTGCGCTGGACATCAAGTGCTAACTCCTCTCGCCCCTGCCGGCGGTGTATAATGCCCCCAATTGTCGAGGGAATCACAATTCACTGATCACAACGCACACGGAGAGTTCAACCCCTCTAAACACTTAGAAATGAACAGTTATGGACCTTTTTTTTGACCGTACTGGCTTTTCCTATGTCGTGCTGAAAAAATTGGCTTTAGCGGTGAGCCTGTTGCCCTTGACCAAACTTCAATTCGAGCAATACTTGGCCGATGTCAAACCGCAAAGAGATGGCTGGTACGAGGAACTTCTCGCGCTCAATCCCAGCGTCTCGCCACAGAACTTTACCACTGGGCAGCGTGAACAGCTATTTGTCACTGGCTTATTGCCTAGTGAAGCGGAAGCCTATGCTGCTTGGCTGGGAGAAGGCTACCGGCTTCCCACAGTAGAAGAATGGCGGACCATCTATCGGTGTTTTCAGTCCATCGACGGACTTGAGCATCAACCCGATCAAACCAATCTAGCGACTTCCGGTTTTACGATGCTGAATCAATCACCTATGGATACTGCCCGTTATGAGCGTTCCCTCCCAAATACCATTGGGCCGACCGAGATACGCGACGGCAAACCGATAATCCGCTATTTCGTGTCCTATGCACACAAAGACAAAATCCTCAAAGATAAGCTGCTAAACCCCCTCAAACAACTATTGGCGACTGCTAAAGATTATTGCTTTAAAGCCTGGGACGATGGGGATCTCCTGGCGGGAGAAGATTGGCATGACAAGATTCGGTCGGCTGTGGACTACTGCCATTTCGGCCTGTTATTGGTCAGTCCGGCTTTTCTAGGCAGCGAGTTCATCAAAGACCATGAATTGCCCGCTTTTGTCTCCCATGATCTTGCCGTTCCAGAAACCGAGAAACGGGCAATTCCTGTCGCCCTAAAACCTATTTTATTTGATGGCATCATGGACCTGAAAGGGCTGGAAAAGCTACAAATTTTCCACAATAAGAACGGAAAAGCCTTCCATGACCTCAATTCTGATAGGACCCGCGATGAATTCGCCTTGGAACTCTTTCAACAAATTATCAAAATCGTCAACCGCTACGGCACGCCCTCGCCCATCCCTAACCCGCAAATCACCCTTAATGAAGAACCGGATATCAATGCGCAGGCCCAAAACGACGTTCAAGACCCTATAACTTCGCCCAGCCAACAAGAACTGGCAACCATTTTATTGCGACGGCTACAAGACCAAGCGCAGTCGCAATCCTTATTGGATTTAAGCCTGTTGCGCGGTGGGTTGGTGGAGTGGGTGCGGGACGGAGACGCCTGGAAGGGATTGGGTGCCCCTCGGCATAGCTTCAAACCAAATTTGTGGAATCCGCTTAGCGACACGGTGCAGCCTATCCGAACAGGACAAAGACTGGAGTTTTTTGGTGTGCGGTTGGTACGCGAAATGGAACAAAGCCCATGAAAAAATTCTATCCTATTATTTTGATTGCTTTCTGGTTTATTTGGCAGGGATTCTTTGCCCCAGCCGAGCCAACGCGCTTATTACAATCAGATCTTTTGCATCGCTGGCTGGAATCCTTTACCGTCAAACCCCCAGATTCCCTACACGATTCGAAAATTTTTTGGTTGCTGTCCCCCATGTCATGGTTCTGGCTGATGGCGGTTTGGGCGCTTCTAAGTTATGGGGACAGAGACTGTAGGCTGTCTACTTACAGCGGCTTGCTGATGCTTCCCTTAATTCTGGTATTGCCGATTGGCTGGATGACTTCTAGCAGCCAGTGGGCAGGCTCCATCGGAATCGTTGTAGGTTTGAGCTACTTATTAATTTCCCCTGCGATTAATTGGATATTTTTGCGTAAAAGAGATTTCATTTTAATAATATGTTTGGCATTTTTCGGAATGGTTGGTGCTGCTTTTGGGGCTTCTATCAGTTTGAAAAATGATATTGGCCTTCTTTACCTTGCTTTGAAGATTTTTGGGATAGGATGCATAATCGGTGGCGCTGAAAGTAATGGATTGGATGGGATTTTTTTCGCTGCCATTGGAATAGGTATCTTCATGGCGATTGGCGGTAAAAGTGAAGATTTTATTGACCCTGCCTCAAAGTATTTCGCAATAAGTAACGGGGTTATAGGCGCAGTCATTGGAGCAATTGTTGGATCGCTTGTCTTGGGTTTGATTGGCGGTATTAGAGTGTTAATTAGGCATGTGATGAATAGTTTGACTAAAGGGTTTATCCTCCAAGAGATTGTCACAGGTCTTACCGCCGTACTCTCAGCCGGACTGGTTGCGGGTTTTGCTGCAGGGATTGAGGCGTTGCTTGCCGCCGAGCCAAATGCTAGAATTGGAGCGGGTGTTGGGGCATCCATCGGAGCATCGGTCATTGCAATGCTTGTCATGTCGATAGGTGCGGGATCTCGTGCCATATTATGTATGTCCATAGTGGCGGCGTTAATAGCTGAGGGGGGGATTATTTTCTTACGAGGCAATCCATGGGGGCATTATTTTTTCGTTTCTGCCTTGAATTCCATACTGCTAATCGGCGTAGTCATGCTGGCATGGCTGATCCTTGGAATGGTCAGCGTATTTTTCAGCGCCCATTTCCTACCATGGCTAAAAGCTCGCCAAAAAACCGCCCATTGGCTTTGCCAAACCGACTATCACCGGTTTCAATTATCAGGCTTGCCGTGGCCGGTACGCTGGAGCGGAAGATTATTGATGGTCGAGGAACCCCGCCAACATGAGAATTTTGCAGATTATTTCGTCTGCCGTTATTGTGGCAAAAATGAGTATGTGACAGTGATTCGTCTCGTCGGCATTATTGGCGCGATACCCTCCCAAACGCCTGTTGGGGAGTTAAATATTTCGCTTTATGACCCAGACAGCCGCAAAGCAATCAGCGCCGACATCGACCGGCTTGCCCTTTACCCGCCCCCACCGGGACAAACGCTCGACTATGACTACGCGGTCAACGCCGTGTTGATCGCCCTTAGCGAAGACCATCATCGCAGTCAGCCCCTCAAGAAAATCCGGGTGCGCATTGTTGTGCCCTATCCACTGCCGGAAAACACCCTGCGCATGTTGGGCGACCGCTTCGGACCCTTGGAGAAAATTGCAGCTAACCCATCCTTTACATCTGCCATGGATGACGTATTTCAAAAGGAAGTCGCCCGTTAATTTTGAGGAGCCCTCCCCATGCCTACCACCGCAGGACAACTGGTTTACACCAATGTCGAGAAAGACCGTTCGCCCCACAACCGGGGAGGATTTCAAGCCCTGCTCCACAGCCAGTCGCTGCTGAGCGAGACGGAGGTGGATGATATTGAGCCTCGCCTCTTTTATGCACACAGCCCTTCCAATCCGAGCAAGAGCTTATTTTTCCCTTTGGGCCGGGACAAACTGGTATTGGCGCATATTGTTCCGCTGGATGACACCGACACCTTTGGTCGCAAGGGCAGTTATTTGGCCCATGCCTTGGTCTTTAATCAGGCCGACTGGATTACAGGCGGTCTAAATCCCATCGTCGTGCTGCAATCTTTTCCATTTTGTCAAAGCATTGAGCAGGCACTGGCTTTGGGTGATAGGGCAACGAGCGATATTGCACCGGTTTCTGTGAACCATCCCACGACTAGCACCCCCATCAGGCAGCCGCCCACCGAGACCTTGCAGCGCCTGACCTTGTATGCTTTACGCGCCGAGGCGATGGTCAAGGAACGCCAAGCGCTGGCATTGATCGGCCCACCTGACGGGGTTGAGCAGATCCTAGCCGAGGTGCTGATAGCGGTGCCAGCGGCTTTGAATGCCTGGTGTAGCTTCGACAGTTTTTTTTATAAAGGCAATTTTGTGTCCACCCCCTGCTGGGCGGTGGGCTTGCCGGAAGCCCCGCCGCCGGGTCGATTCATCCGCGTTGATGTGAAACAGCGGGTTTTTCTCGACGATACAGCACCGCCAGTCCCCCGCACTTTCTTCGAGCGTTGGGAGCTGGCGCGTTTGCAAGCGCACGAACCGGGGATTGAGGATGAGAAGGAAACTGCCTACACCCTCTGCCGCTGGCTGGAAGGAAGCCTCTCGACTACTGCCTTACCCGAGGAAGTTCCGCAGAAAATTCTAGATGCGGTTTCCCGTATTGTCCCTGCAAGGGCCAAAGAACAACTCATCGCCCGATACAGGCCAGAAGCCCAGACCAACAATAACCAAAGCCAAAATGCCGCCCGTGAAAAGAAATCCAGCGGCGGGTTTTTGGACGGGCTGAAACGCTGGTGGTTGCCGTGATATCTACGTGGGCGCGGTTTTTAACCGCAAATATGGTCGCACTTGTGCGGATAGTCTCGCTTGCAAAGCGCCCCCAAAATTTTTTATCGCTTCCCAAGTGAGCTAGATTTTATGAGTAAACATCAACGTGTCTTGGTTTTTGTTGGTTTGTTCTGTTTGCTGACGCTGTTGGTGTTGCTGTTGGTTATCGGACCTAAAGCATTCAATTCCCCATTTGAGGAAAAACTGCAAGCAGGGGATTTGCGGGTTTGGCGAGAACTGTTTGCCACACCCCCAGCCAATAGCGAGTCGATTATTGCTATGCGCAATTCACTCCTCTATTGGTTGCTGTCACCGATGGCTTGGTTTTGGTTGTTGCTGATCTGGGCTTATTTCGCTTGCTGGCATCAGGGATGGCGGTTATCAACATACGGTAGGCTCGGATTCTTGACCTTGATACTCGCTTTGCCAATTGGTTGGTTGTTTTATTGGCCCAAGATAGCTTCTTCTATTGTTTTAATGATATTTTATTTTAGGTATTCGTTTTTCATAAGAGAAAGGGAGAGGCATGAGTGGAAAATGATTGTAATTGTAGTGTCTATCTCGTTGGTTATTGTGGTTATTATTCAGACTATTGGCTTGGAAGCTGTTAGTGTATTTGGCACAGTAATTGGTGCAGCATGGATGGCGACTTTCGGTTTGCTCATGGGTCTGTTAAATAACAAAAGGTTTGTCGCTTTGATTGGAATGTTGATTGGGTTAACAGTGGGTGCAAAATATGGATATAATCTTGGATCATTGATTGTAGTTAAATTTGGAACGATGTTTGGAACGACATTTGTTGCGGGGACTGTCGCAGGTCTTGCAATAATGTTACTCAAAGTTCTTGAAATGGTGTATATCGCAGGGCGACTCGGTCGAAGTCCCCAGACTGAGACTAAACAAGCACTAAATAATTCAATTGAAGCACTAATTATTTCCGCAGTTGACGCTGGGTTTGGTGTGGGGCTTGGGGTATCGGTAATCATGATCTACTTCCAACGCAATTTCTGGAATCATTACTTCTTATCCGTTTCCTTTGATTCTCTTCTACTAATAACTACTGTATTACTGGTTTGGCTGATTTTAAGTTTAATGAGCGTATTCCTCAGCACCCGCTTCCTGCCATGGCTTAAAGCATGTAAACAAACAACCCACTGGCTGTGCAAAATGGATTATCATCGTTTTCGCTTAGGGCCAGGACTCCCCAAGCCAGTGCGCTGGAGCGGGCGGTTGCTGATGGTCGAGGAACCCCGCTTGCACGAGAATTTCGTATATTATTTCGTCTGTCGTTATTGCGGCCAAAAAGAATTTATGACGGTTCGTCGGCTTATTGGTGTCATCGGCGCACTGCCAATGGACGCAACGCCCGACGAATTGAACATTTCGCTGTTTGACCCGGACAGCCGCAAAGCAATCAGCGCCGACATCGACCGCTTGGCTATTTATCCGCCGCCAACGGGCCAAAGCCTAGATTATAACTATGCCGTCAATAAGGTGTTGGATGCTCTCAGCGATGACCATCAGCGCCGTCGGCATTTGCGAAAAATTCCGGTATACATTCATGGGTCATTGACGTTACCCGAAAACACCCGGCGCATGTTGGCCCGACGTTTTGGTCGTATTCAGGACTAAGCAATGCACCTCATGGTTTTTAATCTCTTCGCCCTGTTCGGTAGGATATTGAGTTTATCTTGGAAGCCAACGCTAATGTTATGTCCAATTTGTCTGGCACAAATCAAAAAATTCACCAAAATCGCTAAAGGTGGCTATAGCTGTCCAGAATGCAAAGAATCTGTCCCGGGCATCTATATCATCAATTATTCTGCGTACCCCCCGGCAATTTTAGGGTCTGTCGGTTTTCGTGGGCATGGCAAATCGGTCTATCTGGCTTCGTTGTTTCATACCCTAGCCCATCCCGAACTGCCGAGGCAGTGGAAGGGATTTTATGTAACCGCCTCTGGCGACCCCAGTCTGGATATTCTGGACGAGGATATCAAGATGCTGAAGGAAGGTAACTTGCCAGATGGAACATTGTTGACATTTCCCAAACCCACCATGATTCAAGTGACCGGCATTCCAACCGGAAAAGGGGCAAGCTTGCTGTGCTACGATGCCGCCGGGGAAAGTTTTGAAAGAGCCGGAAGATTGATAAAGTACGCCAGCTTTTTTGCCCGCAGCACAACGGTTTTGTTTTTGCTTAGCATTCCAGGCATAGAACGGGAAGATACCGATGTAGACTTAGTAGCTCAAAAGATGAACAGACTATTGACAGTTTATCGAAATGGGATTGCGGATTTGGCTGGCGATACCCGGCATCAACGCCTAGTGGTGGTTTACACCAAGGCCGATGAATGGAAAGCCTTGTTGCTTCCTCAATACCAAGCATTGCGGGATTATCTTCAAGCGGGAACTTTCAATGGCTTAGACGATTTTTCAAGTTATAAAAAGTCGCTGGCAGCCATCTCCGGGCAGTTACGAACCCTGACCTTGGAACACTTGCATGCAAAGTCATTCTTGAGCCAAGCCGAGGATCATTTTGCCAGTGTGCGGTTTTGCGTAGTGTCTGCCCTAGGTTCGTCACCCAAGGGTCAGCAACTCCAAACCGCCATAACGCCACGCCGGGTTCTAGACCCCTTGTTATGGGTCTTGGACACAGACACCGATTCGGCGGGAACCCAACATAAATGGTGGTCTTGGAGTAAGCGTGAAAACGTATAAAGAAGCTCCTCATTCGTGGACAACTCTGCTATGCTCAATCAATCGCTAGCGTGGAGCCAAGAACATGGAGCTTAACTGGTCAACCTTTCTGCTTGAAATACTTAATTTTCTGATACTTTTGTGGATTCTCAAGCGTTTTCTCTATCAGCCGGTGCTGGACACCATTGCCAAGCGCCGGGTTGGCATCGAGCAAACCTTAGCCAACGCCCAAGCCATCCGCGGCGAAGCGGTGGCCTTGCAAAGTCAATATGAAAGCAGGCTGAAAGAATGGAGCGAAGAACGCGAATCGGCGCGTGAGGCACTGCGCCAGGAAATCTCCGAGGAGCGTGAGCATCAATGGGTGACGTTGGGTGGGGAGTTAAAGCGAGAACGAGAAAAAGCCATGGTGTTGGATGAGAAGCTTAGGGCTGATGCTGTGCGCAAATACCAGGAAGCCAGCCTTGAAATCGGGGCGCGTTTCGTGGCCCGTTTGTTGAGTGAATTGGCCTGCCCACAATTGGAATCCAGCCTGTTTGAAATGGCGATGCGGCAATTGGACTCGCTGCCTGCGGAACGTGTGAGTGCCATTCGGCAGGCCTGTGAGGAAACCCCCGAGGAAGCCGAGGTCGCCACGGCTTATTCGCTTGACGCACAACACCGGCAAAGGCTCGCAGAAAAACTAGGCAGTTTGTTGGAAATGCCTGTGACCTGCCGATTCGTCGAGGATGCGCAGCTTTTGGCAGGGTTGCGCATAACCATTGGCCCTTGGGTGTTTCTCGCCAACCTTCAAGAAGAATTGAAAAGCTTTGCACTGTCCGCCCATGAACCCAATTGAGCTTGGTGTTTTACCCAATTTGCTGGAACGGCAAGCCGCTTGGGTAGGCGATTACCATTTGCAGCTACGGGTTTCCGAGCAGGGTGCCGTGGTGTCTGTGGGGGATGGGATCGCTTGGATTTCCGGCCTTCCTTCGGCCTCCATGGACGAAGTGTTGCTGCTGGACGATGGCAGCCAAGCCTTGGTTTTCGACCTTAACCAAGGCCTGCTCGGTGCGATTTTGCTGCGTGACACTGACCGCTTGACTTCCGGCACACTCGTGCGCAGGGTCGGGCAGCCGTTGAGCATCCCCGTGGGCGAAGGATTGCTTGGGCGTGTGGTCGATCCGTTGGGCCTACCGTTGGATGGGCTGCCGCCATTGGCACCGAATGGACATCAGCGCTTGGAAGGCGACTCGCCAGCCATCATCGCCCGCGATTTCGTCCAACGCCCCCTTTACACGGGCATCAAAATCGTCGATGCCTTGGTTCCCATCGGCAAGGGTCAGCGCCAACTTATTATCGGTGATGAAGGCTTGGGGCGTAGTGCTTTAGGGATAGACGCTGTCATCAACCAGCGTGGTCAAAATGTGGCCTGTATCTATGTGCTGATCGGGCAGAAACGCTCAACGGTAGTCAACACGATCCAACTCCTGCGCGAGCATGGTAGCCTGGAATACACCTGCATCGTGGTAGCCGAAGCCAGTGCCCTGCCGGGGTTGAAACACCTCGCCCCCTATGCCGGGTGCGCCATCGCCGAATACTGGATGGAACGTGGGCGCGACACCTTGGTGGTCTATGACGACTTGTCCACCCATGCCCGCACCTATCGTGAGTTGTCCTTGCTGCTGCGCCGTCCACCAGGCCGCGAAGCCTATCCCGGCGACATCTTTTCCATCCATGCCGGCCTCTTGGAGCGTTCCACTTGCCTTAATGCCGCCCATGGCGGAGGGAGCATGACCGCGCTGCCCATCGTCGAGACTCAACAGGGCGACATTGCCAGCTACATTCCCACCAACTTGATTTCCATCACCGACGGGCAGATTTATCTGGACTCCAATCTGTTCGCCGCCGGTTTCCGTCCGGCCATCGATATTGCCCGTTCCGTGTCCCGCATCGGTGGGCGGGCCCAGCATCCTGCCATCAAGGCCGAAGCGGGCAGGATGAAGCTGGACTATCTGCAATTTCTGGAATTGGAAGTGTTTACCCGTTTTGGCACAAAACTTGATGCCGCGATGGAATCACCGCTACGCCGTGGTCGGCTGCTGCGGGAAATCCTCAAGCAGGACCGGCTGGCACCCTTGCGAATCGAACATCAAATGGCCTGGCTGGTGGCTTTTAATGACGGGCTGTTTGACACCACCGAGCCAGAAAAAATAAGTGAAGTGCTTGAACAACTCTACCGACAAATCACTGAATGCGAGTTGGAATTGGAAGATGGCCGGGAAGAATGGGGCCGGACAGTCTTGGAATTTATCCAGGCATGGCAAACATCAAGCCACGGCAAGACTTGACGTAACGATGAAACACCTGATTAGGAAGATGTCTCAGCTATCCCGTCATTCCGGCATGGATCGCCGGAATCCAGATTGCAGGGAAGCCAACAATCTATGCCATCCATGGAGCCTAGGTTCCGGCGATCCATGCCGGAACGACGGTGTTTTTAGTTTGTCTGAGACAACTTGCTAATCAGCTGATGTTAAGCACTAAGCCTACACAGTTGCGTAACATCAGTAATCAGAAAAGCTGGTGACCCATGAGCCGCCGCCACGAATTGGAACAGCGTCTGCGCAAGCTTGGGGAAATCGGTGAAATCATGCGCTCGATGAAAAACCTTGCGCTGATGGAAACCCGTAAACTTTCCCGCTACCTTGATATACAGGGCGAATCGGTGCTAATGATCGAAGCTGCTGCGGAGGATTTTCTGCTATTCCATCCACAACTAGCCTTTTTTACTCCTCCCGCTAAACATGCGCTATTGGTCATTGGGGCTGAAAGAGGGTTCTGCGGTGATTTTAATGAAGAATTGCTTCAGGCGCTGGATGGTAGTGGTTCTCCTATTTTGGGGGTAGGCGGGAAACTTTGCTCACGCCTGGAAAAGCATCCCGCCGTAGCCGGTCTATTCGACGGTCCCACAGTTGGAGAAGATGTGCCTAGAACCCTCAACCGGCTGGTTCCTGCCATTAGACACCTGCAGGATGCCCAAGATTGCCAAGGTTTGACCGTGCTTCACCACCGTAGCGGCGTGGAGGGTGTTGTACGCAAACCTCTGCTGCCGCCCTTTACCCAAAAACCTGTTTCCAGTCCCCGGCATCCTCATTTGCTTAATCTTGAGCCGGGGCAATTCTTCGCCGAACTAGTGCACCATTATCTTTTTGCCGCTCTGCATGAAATTTTCTACACCTCCCTGATGTCTGAAAATCAGCGCCGCATCCAGCACCTTGAAGGCGCTATCCAGCGCTTAGAAGAAAAAAATGAAGATTTGGCGCGAAAATCCCGGACGTTGCGGCAAGAAGAAATCACCGAGGAAATTGAAGTCATTTTACTCAGTGTGGAGGGGGTGGTGCAGCGGTGAATGATACTCACTGATGTTACGCACCGGTAATGTGCAATCAGCATGTGGCTATTGCGCCTTTGTCATCAAAGAGCAAAGCAGAATCTACAAGGTCCGCCATAAACTAAAGCTTGCCATCCCCTTCGACAAACTCCAAGTAGCTTGGACGCCGGATGTATTCGGAGTATCCTTGTCCCACGGTTTACGCCTAGTGGGAATTTTTGCCCACCAACGTGCGTAACATCAGATACTCATCTGACCAAAACACCGTCATTGTTGATGATTGACCTGCAATCCACTAACATTTTATTTTTTATGGGGTATCAGATGACAAACCCAGAAGATATTGCAGGGTTGACCAAGAAATTATTGGAAGAAGCCATACGGGAACGCGGACAGGTTAATGTCCTGATTGCCGGTCGTACAGGCGTTGGTAAAAGCACATTGATAAATGAGATATTTCAAGGGAAGCTCGCTGAGACAGGTCAGGGCCGGCCGGTCACTCAAACGACACGTAAAATAACCAAAGAAGGGATTCCCCTGGCGATATGGGATACGAGAGGTTTGGAAATGGATGCCTTCAAGCAAACTATTACGGAACTGGAACGCCTTGTAATCTCACTTTCACATGAAACAGACCATAATCAGCATATCCACGTTGCATGGCTGTGCATTCATGAAGATGGAAGGCGTGTTGAAGATGCGGAAATTGAACTGCATAAAACATTGTCAAAACATATGCCAGTCATTGGGGTCATCACAAAGTCACGCGCCGATCAAGGCTTCAGGGCAGAAGTTCAACGCCTTCTCCCTGAAACAAGAAACGTTGTCCGTGTTCGTGCCATCACTGAGACATTAGACGAAGGTTATATTCTTCCTTCGATGGGCTTGATAGAACTAGTGGAACTGACGGCGGAGGTCATTCCAGACTCCTTTCGGCGCGCTTTTGCGGCGGCACAGAAAGCATCGGTCCAACAGAAAAAAAATGTAGCGCGCAGGGTCGTTGTTGGAGCGGCAACAGCGGCGGCGGCGGCAGGCGCATCGCCTATTCCATTTTCTGATGCAGTAATTTTGGCTCCGATTCAGATTTCAATGTTTGCCAGCATATCGGCTACCTTCGGGCTTGAGCTTTCCACTGCATTCCTTAGTACGCTTACGGCTGCAGCGACTGGAGCCACCGGTGCCACTTTTGTTGGCAGAACAATTGTGTCAAATATATTTAAGTTTTTTCCAGGTGTAGGCACTTTAGCCGGTGGGGTTATTTCAGCATCGACCGCCGCCACTATTACAACCACATTGGGTGAGTTATACATTGCAACGCTTGTGGCTTTGTTTGCCAATTCTGGCGGTGAACCCCCATCGTCAGAGGAGGTCGTGCGTGAGTTCAAAGAACGCTTGAGTAACGCAATGAGGCATACAGCGTTTTCAACATCTAATAGTAACTAGATATATTTTGGGTTTTTCAGGTTCATTTGTAAAATCAATGATATGCTTGAAATCTATCCAGTATTTTAATTAGTTAAGCATGAAAACACTGTATCCTCAACACTGCTCACCATCTGCACCGGAATATTGAACCGGACATCATTGTCCATCCTATCCGGCAGGTTCATCAACACCGGAGCCAACACCTCTTCAAATAGCTTTTTGGTTTCACGGAATTGGCGTTCTTTCAGTTCCGCCTCCGCCCGGTGCAGAAAATGGCCCAAGGCACTTTCCGCCAGCAAACTGGTGACGGACAGGATAGCCGGTGCGATGATGAAATCCTGCACGCCAATGCCCCCGGTGTGCAAGGCTAGGCCCAAGGCGGCGGCATCGGCGGTGGCCCGGGTGGCGCGCAGTCCGTTGAGTACGGCGGGCTGTTCGCGCAGTTTGTCATGAAGTTGGTGGGCGGTGCGCTCGATTTCCGGCCAAAAATCCTCCACATGGCGGGCCAGCGCGGCAGCGCGATCGGCCTCGCCCTTTTTTCGCTCTTCCCTAAGCAGTGTCCCAAGCTCCCGCCAATAGCCTGCCATCTCCCCACCCATCCCGCCGCGTTCCAACAGCGAATGCCCCAGATGGATAAACAAATGCTCCAGTGTGCGATTCAGCACCATCGTTTCCAAGCCAAGATTTTCGGTGCTACGGAAACTTCTCCCCAAACGGAGTATCTGCCGTATCGGCCAAGTTAGCAGCTTTCGGGCGGCGACCATGCCGCCGGCCAAACCGGGAATTTCCAACAAAGTTAGCAATTCGGCCAGGGCTCGCTGGAAAGTCTCGTAGTGATGGGGGTGGTCAAGAAAATCGCGCCGATAAATTGACAAGGCTTCTCTCATGGCGGACTCCACCAAATCTTCCCACTCCGACCTTGCCGACAACTCCTGCCGGATGGGGGCTAGCCAATCTTGCCAGTGGGCCTTTATCAGTTCACGTACCCGTTCCCCCGAGTTTAGCCGGTCAACCGTGGCCGATGCCTCGGCTAAGATTTCCAACAACTTACTGCCTTCTTCCTCGGAGAACTTGCCATGGTGATCTTCTAGCCAAGGCAAAACCATCGTCCGGCACGGCTGGTCCCTTCGCGCTGCCCGCCACTTCTCGCGCAGGGAACGGACTAGCGTGTCACGCGAACCGGCGTTTAACTTGTTCAGGCAGGCCACCGTCGGTTGCCCCAGAGGTTCCAATAAGCCCATCACATCCCACACCGACTGGTCGGCGTATTTGTCCTTACTGACCACCAACAGGATCACATCGGCCAATGCCGCCGTCCGTAATACAGCAGTGCGGTATTCCGCCGCATCCACCGAATCGAAATCCGGAGTATCCCAAATGATGGCGGGGAGACAGGGACGGGCAATGGGTGAATCCAAGGCGAAGAAGCCATAACGCCCTTCAGGCAGATCGTCGATGGGGCAGCGCTGGTAATCGCAAAAATAGTGGTCCAGCCAATCCCAGGAAGGCTCGGACGTATTCACTGGAAACCCTTGCGGATGTATCGTATAGCCCGCCAATGGACTGACCTGCGCCCTGTCTTCACCTAGCAAGAGGTTGACCAGCGAACTCTTGCCCGACTGGGTCGGGCCGATCACTGCAATTTGCAACGGATGCCCTGGCATTTGCCGGTTGAGTCCGTCCTTTTCGAGAAACGCTTCGGCCAAACGCAGGGAGATGAGATTTTCCTCCAGCCTGCGGGTTTCTGGTCCAAAGCCTGAGGCGTTCAGCACACATTCGTGACGCTGGCGGATTAAAGTAACGCAAGCAGGAAGGGAAGCGATTTGATTCACGGGTGTGGCGAGGAAAGCAAAGCCCATATTGTACACGATGGCGTTGCAGAGACGATGGTTAGGGGAGAATTGCCGGGAGAATTGCTGGAGGTTTGGGGGTGCTTAAAGTGATGCAGGAGTGCAAGGCTTGCCTTGCTAGGGCATCTACAGGCAAGGCAAGCCTTGCACGCCCGGCGTAACTTCAGGTTCGTGGGTAGCATTTTAACCGCACCCGAGGTTCGGTCGACAATGTTTATTGGAAATAACTAACAGGTATTCATATAATTAAAATATTATTTTTTTGATATAAAACTGCACTATAAAAATGGCAACTAACTTCCTCAGAGGTACTTGTGGTCAAATCACCGGCTGCTAATCTTAATGGTACGGAGCTAGACTGCAACGGCCTCAAGCAGGCAGAGGAGGAAATGCTGGAGAGCCGCACTAAACTCGAAGCGGCCCTAGCCAGTATGACGGATGCCGTGTTCATTGATATTACCAGCAATAAAAACGCTGCCGCCGAGCTTCAGCAATGGGCGGATGCCTTTCGCTATTGTGCCCATGGCATTGCCATCGGCAATCCAGCCACCAACACCATCGTGGTTTGCAACCCCGCTTTTGCCGATTTGTTTGGCTATGCGATTGAAGAAATCCCCGGATTACCCATTAAATCCGTTTATGCACCTTCGGAACATGAGTATTTGCCAGGCTATATGCACCAAGCGGATACCTTCGGCCAGTCGCGCTTCCAGTCTATTATGCGGCGCAAGGACGGGTCTGATTTCAACGTGCAGATCGACTTGGTCGGCGTGCGCTCAACCGAAGGCAAGTTATTGTATCGTGTCGCGACGATACAGGACATCACCGAGCGCTTGCAGGCGGACGAGGCGGTTCGGACCAGCGAGGCGCGCTATAAATCCCTATTCGACAATATGTTGGAGGGTCTCGCTGTGTGCCGGATGATTTATCGCGACGGCCAAGCTTGCGACATCACTTATCTTGATGTCAACGCCGCTTTCGGGCAACTGACAGGCTTGCATGATGTGATTGGTAAAAATGTCAGCGAAGTCATCCCAGGAATACGCGAAAAGGACCCGGAGTTATTTTCCATCTATGGCCGGGTGGCGGCTGGAGGGCCACCGGAAAAGTTCGAGTTTTACGTCAGTGCCTTGGATATGTGGTTTTCGCTGTCAGTTTATGGCTTGGCACCCGGGCATTTTGTCGCAGTGTTTGATGTCATCACCGAGCGCAAGCGCAACGAGGAGGAACTGGACCGTTACCGCCGAAACTTGGAAGAACTGGTTGACCAGCGCACCGGCCAACTTCAGGAGGCCAACCGTATTTTGGCAGAACGTGCTGCGGAAATCGCACGTTTGAATGCCGAGTTGGCGCAGCGCGCAGAAGATGCCGAAACCGCCAACCGCGCCAAAAGTGCTTTCTTGGCCAATATGAGCCATGAGATACGCACTCCTATGAATGCTATTTTAGGGCTGGCCCAATTGCTTGGCCGCAGTCTCACTGAACCGGGCCAGCGCGGGCGCATCGCAAAAATACAAGAGGCTAGCCGCCATTTGCTGGATATCATCAACAATATCCTCGACCTCTCCAAGATCGAGGCCGGCAAGCTGACCCTAGAAAAGGCCGATTTTCATCCTGCCGTGCTGTTTGAACAGGTTTTGTCACTGCTTAGTGAAAAAGCGCAGGACAAAGGATTGGCGTTACATTTCGACACCGATGGCTTGCCGGCCTTGTTGTGCGGGGATGCCACCCGTCTGCGCCAAGCTCTCGTCAACTACGTTGCCAATGCCATCAAGTTTACGGAGCACGGTAGCGTCAGATTAAACGCCGAAATCGTAGAAGAAAGCGAAACCGATTTTTTGATCCGCTTTGAGGTGAAGGATACGGGTATTGGCATCCCATCCGAGCAATTGGAGCAGCTTTTCAACGCGTTCAGGCAAGCCGACGATTCCACCACGCGCAAATACGGTGGAACTGGCTTGGGGCTGGTCATCAACCGCCAGTTGGCCCAACTGATGGGGGGAGAGGCCGGGGCGCAAAGCGAACCGGGGCGGGGCAGCACCTTTTGGTTTACTGCGCGATTGGGCAAGTGTTCCGGCTTTGCCCTGCCTGAAGCCCCCTTAATAATCCCCCAAGTCAATCAAAACTTCATGTTTGGCGAGTTTCGGGACATTCGCATCCTACTGGCCGAGGATAATCCGCTTAATCAAGAAGTGGCGTTGGAACTGTTGCAGGAAACTGGACTCGTTGTCGATCTAGCGGAGAATGGGCGGCAAGCTTTGGAAATGGCATCCCAGACACCCTATGCATTAATCCTTATGGACGTGCAAATGCCGGAAATGGACGGTAGGGAAGCCGCCAGAGCGATACGCCGCCTCCCGGTGCATAGGGCCACGCCAATCTTGGCCATGACCGCCAATGCCTTTAGTGAGGATCGCGCCGCCTGCTTGGAGGTTGGCATGGACGACCACATCGCCAAACCGGTGGACACGAATGTCCTTTACCGTAAATTGTTGCATTGGCTTCCTCGGCGAGAGTACAACGCAGTTGAAGCTTTTGATTGCCATCAGCCTAGTTCTTTCCCCGAACACAATGCTGTTGACTCAACACCTTCCCGCCACGGGGGAAAGAGCGAAGCGAAAGGGGTTCCGGCTGTATTAGATGTCGAAGAGGGGCTGCGCCATTTACCCAAGCTGAAAATTTATCAGAAATTCTTGGTCCGCTTCGCACAGAATTATGCCCACTATGCCGAAGACATAGCCGCTAAGATCGCCTCGGGCGAAATTCGTGAAGCTGCCAAACAAACTCATAAACTTAAAGGGGTTGTGGGTACTTTGGGGCTTATGGAACTCGCCTCAGTCATCTTGGAACTAGATAGCGCTTTGGCTCGGAATGATACTGCGCAGACCACGTTAGAATGTTTGACGAACGCTTTGAGCTTGGCATTTGCCAGAAGTTTGGCTGAAATAAACGGCTACATGACAGAGTCGGAACTGTCCCCTCCTGCCGCTGCCCCTGTTTACTTGTCTATGTCGGCATCCTGCGCAACTGCTGATTTAACAGTCATCAAACAGCTTTTGCAAGCTGTGCTAGAATGCCTTTCTGAAAACAGTCCATTTTGTGCCGAGCCTCTGCTGGCGGAATTGAGTGTGCATCTGCCCACCCTATCTTTGGCTGCTGTGCAGGAAAGGCTGGACGAATTCGATTTCCGGGGAGCGGAAAAAGCGGTCGCAATCATTGCGGAAAGGTTCAAAATAACTCTCTAGGTTAAAGTCCGTGTCTAACCGTAAATTGCTGGTCGTTGATGACGAAACCCATAATCTGGCTTTGCTCGGTGAAATCCTAAGGGAAGATTACCAACTCAGCTTCGCTTGCAGTGGGGAGGAGGCATTGGCAGTCGCTGAAAAAATCCGCCCCGCACTTATTCTGCTCGACATCATCATGCCGGGAATGGATGGCCTTGAAGTTTGCAGGCGCCTAAAAAAAAGTCCCTCCACCGCAAAAATTCCCGTCATTTTTGTCACGGGTAGCAGTGATACCCGCAGCGAGCGAGCCGGTTTTGAAGCGGGTTGCGTCGATTATTTGAGCAAGCCAATCTCCCCCCCTATTGTGCTGGCCCGTGTGCGCACCCATATTTCCTTGGTGCGCGCTGCCGATTTGGAGGACAGCTACCGGGAGGCCGTTTACATGCTTGGCCAGGCTGGACATTACTGCGACACCGATATCGGTGTGCATATTTGGCGCATGGCAGCTTATACCCGTGCCTTGGCGGAACAGGCGGGCTGGGATGGCGAGTCGGTTAGTCTGTTGGAACTGGCCGCATCCATGCATGACACTGGCAAGATCGGCATTCCCGATAAAATCCTGAAGAAACCCGCCGCACTGGATGAGTCCGAGTGGGAAATCATGAAAACCCATACCAGAATTGGACACGACATTCTTATCCAAAGCCATGCGCCGGTGTTTCAACTAGCCGCTGAAGTTGCCCTGCACCACCACGAGAAGTGGGACGGCACGGGTTATCCCGACGGTTTGGGCGGTACGGCAATCCCGGAGCCATCCCGCATCGTCGCGATTGCCGATGTATTCGACGCATTAAGCATGAAGCGCCCCTACAAGGACGCTTGGTCAGTTGAACGTATTTTAGAAACCTTGCGCCGGGAGGCTGGGCGGCATTTCGATCCGACGCTTATGGAAGTCTTCGAAGCTTGCTTGCCGCGCCTGCTGGAGATTAAAGAAAACTGGCGAAACCGGGAAAATGAGAACCATAAAATTCATCAGTGAGGTCTTTCGGCCTTGGTCATCGTTCAGCCCGATGGGTGAGTTTGTGGAGTGCGGCGACTCGTCGCCGCACTCCACATTGGGTGGGCTGAACGATGACCAAGGCCGGTCATTTATTCACTGATGTTGCGCATCGGCATTAGGTGATTTCTAATAATGAATCCACCAAAACCGAAATGAATTGTCCACGAAAATCACGAACAATTCCTCCGCAAATCACCTTGCCAAGCTGGGGCTTGGCGTTCCTTCCGGGAGCGCCAAGCCCCAGCTTGGCCTTTGGATGGTGGATATCACCTTACCGCGCCCTTCGCGTCTTGAGCATAATGCAGGCCCCCGCAACATAATTGAAACCGTTTTCTTGCAGGTAATTCAAAACGATGTCGTTTTCTGCCCCTGGCTGTAACCAGATATCCATCATGCCGATACGCAGGCACTCTCGTGCCACAGCCAAGGAAGCTTCGGGCGGGACTGACAGGTTGACGATGTCGGGTGAATAAGGTAGCGATTGGATTGTCGGGTAGGCGCGGTCACCATCCACAGTCTCCCTGTTGGGATTGACCGGGAAAACACGGTAGCCCTTGCGTTTCAAGTCGCGGTAAATGGCATGGCCGAATTTGTCGGGATTGTCGCTAGCTCCGACAACGGCAATAATGACACCCGGCTGGGTAAGAGCTTCTAAGATAGAAGAGGACATCAAACACTCGCTTTTATGCAATCGGCTTATGATATGCCCTCAGCCGAACCCCAAGCAAGAAATATTTCGCTTGTTTTGTTGTTGCTTTTCCTGTATATTCAGTTGCGGTGTATAGAGGTCCGCGCCAAGCAACGTGTTTTTTGTTAATCTTTGACAAACTCCTGCTCCAACTGCCCTTTCTCCCATATTACCCCGTTTATACTTCGATCATACTGCTAGGTACTGATCGGGTTGTTTAGAATGTCGCGTTTTTTCAAGAGATTTCATATGTCGTCACAGCAGCAAAAAGGCACCGTAAAGTGGTTTAATGAAAGCAAAGGATTTGGCTTTATCAAGCGGGACGGTGGCACCGACTTGTTCGTGCATTTTCGTTCCATCCAGGGATCGGGGTTCAAGACCTTAGTCGAAGGTCAACCCGTAAGTTTTACTGAAGTGGCCGGTCAAAAAGGCCCCCAAGCTGAAAACGTTGTTGTCCTGTGATTTAGCTAGGTCAGCGTCCCCATACTAAAAGTCAGGCCGTAAAAACAGCCTGACTTTCCTCGTCGTTTGGATGCGTTTTGGCGCATCAGATCGTTCAACCTTAAATTTATTAAGGAGTGCCAACCAATGTTGACGCTTTTTGTCCGTGGGCTGCCACCAAGTACTACCGAAGCCAGCTTGACTGAGTTGTTTGGCGGCTACGGCAAAGTTTTTGATCTTAAATTGAGTCGGGACCTTTTTACCGGCAAGGCGCGTGGGATTGCCACCGTCAATATGGAGGGGCATGAGGCACGTTCTGCCATTTCTGGACTTGATGGCAGCGATTTTCTAGGCAGTACCATTTACGTTGCCTTGGACAAAGGCACCCGAAGTGGTGGCCGTGGTCGCCGATAATTCTCATCCGTCGGCCCGATAAAAGGGAAGCCATGCACAGGGAAGTGAGGCAAGCTTCTTTTTGAAACGGCAAAAAAATTACCTGCAAAAATTTGCAAGCCACATCATCCCAAAGGTTTGCGAACTTACAATCCCTAAAGCCATATGGTGTTTCAAACGATTAGCCATATCCTAAGCCGAAACACTATTGGAATGGTGGCAGGCCTATCTTAAGTATCCCCCCGTAATCTAAAAACCCTATGAACCTGACCGACCTCAAACGCAAACCCGTTTCCGAGCTTGTCGATATAGCCGAATCCCTAAAGATCGAGGGAGTGGCCCGCAGCCGCAAGCAGGATTTGATTTTCTCCATCCTCAAAAAACAAGCGAAGAGCGGCGAGGACATATTTGGGGATGGGGTACTGGAAATACTGCCTGATGGTTTTGGCTTTTTGCGTTCGGCCGATTGGTCTTACCTTGCGGGGCCTGACGACATTTACGTTTCGCCCAGTCAGGTAAGGCGTTTCAGCCTCCATACTGGCGACACCATTTCGGGTAAAATCAGTCCACCGAAAGAAGGTGATCGTTATTTTTCCTTGCTCAAAATCGAGCAGATTAATTTCGAGCCCCCCGAAAACGCCAAACACAAAATTCTGTTTTCCAATCTAACCCCTTTATTTCCACTTGAGCGGTTTGTCCTCGAACTTGGCAACGGCTCCACGGAAGATTTGACTGGACGCATGATTGATCTGGTTGCCCCTATTGGCAAAGGCCAGAGAGGTTTGATCGTATCGCCGCCCAAGGCAGGCAAAACGATGATTCTGCAAAATATCGCCCAATGCATTTCAGAGAAATATCCGGAATGTTACCTTATCGTATTGTTGATTGACGAGCGCCCCGAAGAAGTCACGGAAATGCAGCGTAGCGTCAAGGGCGAGGTAGTTTCCAGCACCTTTGACGAACCACCCACCCGCCACGTTCAGGTGGCCGAAATGGCCATCGAAAAGGCCAAGCATCTGGTCGAGCATAAACACGATGTAGTGGTATTGCTTGACTCGATTACCCGGTTGGCACGGGCCTATAACACCATTGTCCCCTCTTCTGGCAAAATACTGACCGGCGGCGTGGATGCCAACGCTCTTGAGCGCCCCAAACGATTTTTTGGAGCCGCCCGCAATATTGAAGAAGGCGGTAGCCTGACGATCATCGCCACGGCGCTGGTTGACACGGGATCACGGATGGACGAGGTGATATACGAGGAATTCAAAGGCACCGGCAATATGGAGTTGCACTTGGACCGAAAGATCGCAGAGCGCCGGGTTTATCCGGCCATCAACATAAACCGCTCCGGTACCCGTAGGGAAGAGTACATGGTGCCTAAGGACGAACTGCAAATGTCGTGGATTTTGCGGCGCATTCTTCAGCCTATGGATGAAGTGGCGGCCAGTGAATTTCTCTTAGGCAAGCTTAAGGACACCAAAAGCAACGCTGAATTTTTTACGATGATGAAGCGGTAAGCTAAAATAACTGATGTTACTCACCGTAGGCCGGAATAAGCCCGTTCACGGGCGTTTCCGGCAAGCGCATTTCCCGGACGAGACGGCTTGCTTCGCCGGAAACACCCGCCGGGGCGGGCTTATTCCGGCCTACCTCTGGTGTCATGCGTAACATCAGTATAATAATTAAGAATTGACCTTCAAGCAGGAGTCCTCACTTGGCAAACTTCGTTCCTGGACAGCGTTGGATCAGTGAAACTGAGCCTGAATTAGGTTTAGGGACTGTTATTTCCTCCGAATACAACCGCGCCACCCTGTTGTTCATTGCTAGTAGCGAAAGGCGTACCTATGCGTCTGACAACGCCCCGCTGACACGCGTGTTGTTCGCCAAAGGCGACCGGGTCGAGAGCGTGGATGGATTGTCGTTCATAGTAGGCAAGGTCGAGGAAAAGGAAGGGCTTCTGACCTACATGGGTTTGGATGATGAGGATAGGGAAGTCTGCCTTGACGAAGTGGAGTTAAACCACTTCATGCAGTTTAACAAACCACAAGACAGGCTGTTCGCGGGGCAGATTGACCCGTCTGCGGTTTTTCAGTTGCGCTATAGGACGCTGCTTAAGCTGGGTGAATTGGAACAGTCCCCGGTGCAAGGGCTTTGCGGCGCACGGGCAAGCCTGATTCCCCACCAATTGTTCATTGCCCATGAAGTGGCTGGTCGCTATGCGCCGCGCGTCTTGTTGGCCGACGAGGTGGGCTTGGGCAAGACCATAGAGGCCGGACTCATCATGCACCATCGGGTGTTGACCGGGCGTGCCGACCGAATCCTAATCTTAGTGCCGGAGACATTGCAGCACCAATGGCTAGTGGAGATGCGCCGTCGGTTTAATCTGCGCTTCAGCCTGTTTGACGACAAGCGGTATCTCCAACATGAATCCGGCAATCCATTCCAAGGAGCCCAACTGGTGTTGTGCGGTTTGGATTTCTTTCGTGGGGAACCTAGGCGGCGCGAACTGGCACTGGCTGCAGGATGGGATTTGTGCGTGGTGGATGAGGCTCACCATCTGGAATGGTCGGAGGACAAACCCAGCGAAGATTATGCCTTTGTGGAGGCACTAGGGAAGGTCGTGCCGGGCTTGTTATTGCTAACTGCCACCCCGGAGCAGCTTGGCAAGCACAGCCATTTTGCCCGTCTGCGGCTGCTAGACCCGGATCGTTTCTTTAGTTTTGACGAATTTCTTGCCGAGGAAAGGGGGTATGAGCCGCTTGCCAATCTTATTGAACACCTAGTCAGTGACAATCCTCTAGCCTCTGGCGTTCTGCAACGCTTGAAGGCGTTGCTTGCTAATGACCGGGCCGAGGAGCTACTGGGTCAACTGGACGATCCGGCCACTAAGGAACATGCAAAAGACAGTCTGCTCCGCCTGTTGCTTGACCGGCATGGCACAGGCCGTATCCTATTTCGCAATACGCGTGCCACGGTCAAAGGGTTTCCCGAACGGCATGTACATGTCCGGGCGCTTGCAAATCCGCCTCAGTATACATCGGCGACAGGCGAAACCGGGACACTGGAAGAATTGATTTATCCTGAAACCCGCTATCGTCGGTCCGGGGCTAGCCCCGTCTGGTGGCGGTTTGACCCTCGCGTTCGTTGGTTGCTGGACATACTTAACAAGATCAAGCCTGCCAAGGCATTGATAATCTGTGCCAAGGCCCAAACGGCTGTCGATCTGGAAGAGGCCATCCGCGTCCTTGGCGGCATCAATGCGGCGGCCTTTCATGAAGGGCTGGCCATCATTGCGCGTGACCGTGCGGCAGCTTGGTTTGCCGACGAGGAGGGTGGGGCGCAAGTCTTAGTATGCTCGGAGATCGGCAGTGAGGGGCGCAATTTCCAGTTCGCGCATCATTTGATTCTGTTCGACTTGCCGCTTTATCCCGACCAGTTGGACCAACGCATTGGCCGTCTTGACCGTATTGGGCAGACACAGACCATCCAGATTCATGTGTCACGGCTGGAAGATAGCGCCCAGGCGGTTCTGTTTGAATGGTACAGCCAAGGTTTGAACGCTTTTAACCTGACTAATCCTGCTGGCTCTGCGGTGTTCGCACGTTTACACGGAGAACTTGAACAACACTTGCGCGAACCCGACAGAACCCGGCTCACCGAACTGATTGCTTCGGCCAAGCATCTAAATAGCGAGATATTGGAGGAATTGCATCAGGGGCGCGACCGCTTGCTGGAGTTGAACTCCTGCCGTATCAATGAAGCCGAGGCTTTAGTCGAACTCATCAGAAGGGAAGAGGATAAGGAAGATTTGTGGCCTTATCTGGAAGAAGTGTTTGAGGTCTATGGGATCAACGTAGAGGAGCATTCCGAGCATTGCCATATTCTGCTGCCCGGCGACCATATGCGTGTACCCAATTTTCCAGAACTGCCCGAAGACGGTGCCACGGTCACGTTGATGCGGAACATCGGCCTGGCCCGCGAGGATATGCTTTTTCTGACTTGGGAACACCCCATGGTGCGCGGTGCCATGGATCTTATCCTCAATAACGCCCATGGCAATGCCGCTTTTGCACTGGTCCGCCAGAATGATTTGGATGCCGGCCAATTATTGCTTGAGGCAATCTTCCTAGTTGAATGCTCCGCGCCAAAGCGTCTAGGCGCGGGCCGCTACCTGCCGCAAACCTTGATCCGCGTTCTGTTAGATGCCGAATTGCAGGATATTAGCATCCTGCCCTTCGATAGCCTGGAAGTCATCCAAGCCCCGTTTGACAAGGAGGAGGTTGCCAACCTGTTGCGCAGGCAGCGCAAAAGCATAGAGCGGATGTTGAAGCAGGCAGGTCAGATTGCGCAACAGAACCTGGCAGGCATTATCAATGTCGCCAACCAGCAGATGTTGGAATATGCCACCGGGGAGTTGAAGCGGCTTTCCGCTTTGCGAAAAGTAAACCCGTATGTGCGCCAAGAAGAATTGGACCAAGTCAAATCCAACACCCTGGAGTTGCACGGTCACCTACAGTCCGCGCAATTGCGCTTGGATGCCATCCGGGTGATGCTGGTGGCGTAGCGTCGGCTGGCGAAGCTGCTATCCAATGCGGTTACTTAACTGATGTTAGGCAACTGTGTAGACCGTAGCCCGGATGGAGCCGCTTGCGGCGAAATCCGGGTTTGTCCCACGTTCTCCCGGATTTTCGCTCGCCAAGCGGCTCCATCCGGGCTACGACAATGGGAATCAACGGCATGGCGCGTAACAGCGTAAGCGGATTTGGCAGGGCATAGAAACGGTCCCAGAATTGAGGAGTCGTTCGATGCACTCATAACTCCTTGAGTTGCCCCTTCGATTTGGCTTCCTGAACTTCCCGTTTCAGGAAGTCAAGCTTACCGGCGGCAGAATCCTTCGCGATCTGCCGATCCCAATCCTCCCAATCTTAGGTTTCGATCCAATCCCTAAGTTTTATGAATTCATGTTTGGACAGAGAGGCTATTTCGGTTCGGATATGTTCTAACTGTGTCATTCGCTAATCTCCACTTTCGGGTTAAATTATCAAAGATAGGTTGGTCATTGTCAAAGCGGGCCGGTGGTTGGTTATCCCTGACAAAACGTTTCGTGAGGTTTTATCTGGGTATAATGAGGCTTGCCAGATCACTAAGTAGGAGTTCATAAGTTTTTTAACAATTAGGATGTAAGGCTTAACCGTTCGTCCTGAGCTGCGAGCCTGTCGAGCAGTCGAAGGATGACCGGTTAATCCGTTCATGGTTCGATCCTTCGACAAGCTCAGGACTCACCACGAACGGCTTAACTTCACACCGCTATAAAGTTAAAAAATATATGGTCACCTACTTATGACTCTTGAGAGACCTCCATGCCCCGCTCCAAGTTTGCCCGTCCTGTCGCCAACCGTGTATTCACCAACCGCGAGCGGCCCATTGCCTTATTCAACGCCGTCCGAGCCTATCCCTCTCCCAACCGGCACCACATCCTCAGTTTTTACAGCATCGGTGGGCAAGGCAAGACGGCGTTGTGCTCAGTCTCAGCGTAACATCAGATATTCATCGCCTTAACCTCGTGTTTTAAGTTTGCCTTAAGATAGGCTGGATATTCTTTATCCAGCCTAACGACAAGCTTTATTTCGCCTTTACCCATCATGTCTCAAGTTTGTCCAAGGCGTCAATAGCCGCGAGGGCAACCTCATTGGTCAAAAAAAGAGGCACATGTGGAATAAAGCTAAAGCTTGATCCCAATGAAAGCTAGGGCGAAAAAGATTCCACTTGCCCATAAAAAAAGGTGCAAGTAAATGGACCCAACAAAACCTTAGGCAAAAAGCTTAACGACATCGGGAAAAGAACAGTCGAAACTCATCGCAGCAATGTGTTTCGTAAGCTGGGTGTGCGCTCCGCCATGCAATTGCGCGATGTGCTGGATGAGGTATTGAAAGTGGTGGGCTAGGCTGGGGTGCGATTTAAAGTGATACGCAGGGTCTGAGTGGAATTTGAAATTACGCCGGGAGTGCAAGGCTTCCCTTGCCTGCATATGCCCTAGCAAGGCAAGCTTGCACACTCCAGTATCATTTTAATCACTGACGTTACGCACCGTAGGCCGGAATAAGCCCGTTCACAGGCGTTTCCGGCATATGTGCAAGGCGGTCCGTTTACTTTGCCGGAAACTGGCTGCAAGCGTTGCCGCAATGGCAGCGAATAATAACGGGAAGAAGGGTCGGATCATGGCAAACAGCCCTTAGAAAACCGTTCAGGTCAAAAAGCTATTTCCATAAGAAACCTCGAAGAGGCCTCGTCTAAACCGGGCTTGTCCAACAAACGGTTAGATTGTGGCTCGCTACGCTCGCACAATCTAACCTTATTCGTTAGGCGGGTGGGCCGGAAGACAATTGCCGGGGGTTCCCGGCTTTGGCTCTTTCCTTCCATCCCAAGGCGGCTTGTCGCTTACGCTCCGAATCCGCCTTTACGGGTTTTCACCCGTCAAGAAAACACCAATCTTCTTTGATGCACGAACGACAGCGCCGTTGCCCGACCTATCCAGCTTTTATTTATAATACGAAGTTGGAAAATTCCTCATAGCTCACCTTGCCATCGTTATTGTCGTCAGCGAAGGCCACTATCTCTTTCAATTCTTCATCAGTCACTATGTGATTTGCATCGCTAAAAGCGGCTTTTAATTCTTCAATACCATCTAAAAAACCATCACCATCATTGTCATACTTATCAAATATAACTTTTACTTCTGCTTCTCTATCCACGATCTTTTCCTCTCATTTGTGGTAAAAAGTTTGCCTAATTTGCATTAGGCATCATAACGAATGCATAACATGCTGTGCATATGCCTATAATCACGCCATAAATCATCCAATTTATTGATTCTTAATTGAAAAAGTAAACGGGAGTCATGGGTGCGACAAACTACGCCGAAAACTCTGCTGTCACTGTTGGATCAGGTGCAGAAACGGCTCAGGGCGAAATAATACAGTAACAGCATGAAAATGCAATGGGTTTAATGGATTCGCCGGTATATTTATTGATCGTAAACCTTAGGCCGTATAAGCGGTGTTACAGCGTTTTCAATGTCTTGTTTATCGTTGGCGGCAAGGGGTTGCCGCCCTACGGCCCTTGTTACGCAGTAGGTCGGCAACCCTTTGCCGACATGGACGAACAGTAAGGGTTCGGTCGCCAGCCAAGGTCGGGCAACGGCACTATCGTTGCCCGACATTTTGGCTGGTTCCCAAGCTTCGGCTTGGGAACCTTTCTCTTGCAAGCTCCTGCTTGGCCGTTGTTCGGGAAGCTATAGTTTCAAATAACCCATTCCCAAGCTGGAGCTTGGGAACGAGCGTAAGCGTTCACCCCCCTACCGGAAATCCCCTCGCCCTACGGGAGGGTTAGGGTGAGGGTTTTCAAAATAAAGGCTCTACAGATACCCTCACCCCCAGCCCCCAATACTGTTGAATTAAGCACACTCAAGAACCAAATCGTAAGGCGGCAACCCTTTGCCGCCGAGACAAACCGTTTACCCTGTCGGCATAAGGATGCCGACCTACTCCTTAATTCAACAGTATTGCCCCCAGCCCCTCTCCCGCAGGGGGAGGGCGAGGGGGTGAACGCTTATGCTCGAGCTAGCCTTGCAGATTTAATGCGTCTCTTTGCCTTGCCCGACTTTTCTGCTTTCGGCCAGGAAAGTCGGGTATCGAAAAAGAGGTTACTTGAACTTCAAATTACAGCGTATTTTGGCTGGTTCCCAAGCTCCGGCTCGGGAACCCTTATCTTGCAAGCTACTGATTGACCGTTGTTCGGACGGCAAGAGGGTTTTTACCAAAATGAGGATTGCTGTTGCTGAAACAACTTGCGAATCAGGCATGTGAATGTAGCACTGATTTTATCTATACGGTAGAATCCAATGTCAACTACTGTAAAACCTTTCGTTGTTGGCTAAAATCAACTCTTTTCGGGTCCCTTATCTATCCCTATAAAGGGACGTAAGGGCGCAATAGCGGCTCCGCCGCGTATTGCGCCGAATGTCGGAACTCAACGCATGGAGTAAAATTGTTTTAGCCATGTAGTGATACAGCATTTTCAACATCAAAGAGTTACTTGGTAGTGGGTATGATAGCACAGGTTATTCGGTTGACCTGAAGGTTTAACGGAATGTCTGTTTTAGGTATATTTTTAAGATGAAAATGCTGTATATCAAGATTTCTCTAAGCTTCACATACCTTTTGCAGAAATGTATGCCAACCAATCATTTAAACGCGTATAATAATGCACCTATGGGCTTCCCTCAACGCGGGGCGCAACAGGCGTGTTCCGTCGTTTTGGCAACGTCTTTTGTTGACCATCAAAACGGCCTATGTGCCATTTTTTTCACCGCTTGGAGTCCCGATTTGCATTCATGTACAGCGTTTTTTCTTAACAAAGGAAAATAATAAAGGACACTCATTCAAACTATCTTGTGTGTCTGTGCTTTGCAAAATGGTATAACCCAACAAGTAACTATTCGATATTAAAAACGCTGTATGTCAGTAACCCTAATTACTGCACATGCGAAGTCTAACCATCCGGCGCAATACGCGGAGTACCGCTATTGCGCCCTTGGCCCTTGAATTTGTCATCGCCTATTTTTCTTAAGCCTTTTATCCATGCTTTTGTTTTTGTATTCAAGTGATTGCCATCAGTTGTGACACGTTCAGGAAGTAGTAACCCACCGACCTCATACCCTTTTTTAAGAACCTGCGTGTCAGGTGCTACACTAAACCAAAAAATTTCATCTGAATTTAAAGGCGGCGGATATGTCTCAAGACGCACAAAAACCACCGTTTCATCAGGATTCATTCGATAAATGCCTGACGGAATTGGGTTTGTACATGATTCAAACACATGATGCATATACAAAAAAGATAATGAACTCTTTAGAGGCGGAGTCATCCAACGACGATTTAAACTGTCAATATCTACATCATAAGAAATATCTAACCATTCTGCGAGGTGGAACAAAAATAGAGGTGCATCTTGTTGCATCATCGAAGCATGAGCAAACATGGGCGTAAAACTGCAAAAACGAAGGTTCATCTCACCCAAATACAAAATATTACTCTCTTTATCTATCAAAAAATCGAATTCAAAATGACCTTTATAGCCTACTTGACGCAATTGCTCGCCCATTTTGACAGCATAGTCTTGGGCTGCTGTTAAAATAGATTCTGGGAACGCATTAAAAAATAATTCATTTCCCGACCAGCCGCCTGAATAAAGGTTTAATTCTGGAATGGAGATCAGCTCCAACAACAGAGGTGAGGTCACAATGCCGTATCGCGTAATGCAGCCTTCCAAACCCGTGCTAATACAATCAATCCGTTTCATAATTCTCATTTCTTCCCCATTTGTAATGAGATGTTGATATTTTTCAAAATCGGATTTATCGGAAATGAAAAAAGTCGTCTCTCCTCCATATCCGTGTGGCATTTGAACGACCAAATGAGTCCCTAAATGTGCAGCAAGGTGGCGAAGGTGTGCATAATCCTCTACAACACTCAGTACATAAGGGACACAAGGTATGCCTGCGCGTTCGGCAAGGCGATTTGTATTGACTTTGTTACCCCAATGATTCCGAAGAGCAACAGGAGGCAGACAAATTTCAAGTCCTAATTCCTTTGCTAAACTTTCTGTGGTTTCATTAGGTAACCAAGTCAACAATTTGCCCCGCCCATTTTTTTGAATATACTGAATGACTTCTTCATTGCACAAAAGCGCGTTCACACTCTCCTCGTAGGTAGATAAATAATTGTATGTGAATGATTTTGGAACAAAGATATTTGGGTGTAACCCGTTAAACGTCTCTGCCGCGCAAATGAAGTGAAGTGCGCCAACATACTTTTCCATACCAAGACCTATGAACAAACTACATTCTATGAAATAAATAGGTATTGTATTTTGGCGCATTTGATCTTCTAAGTTCATCATCTATTTCTATACCAGCGGAGATTGAAATCAGCATCCTCTTCTGTTTCTCCTAAGTTCCGATAATCATCTACAATTTCTTCTCCGGGATGGATATCTTTGGCAGCGTATGCGAGAAAACCTGTTTCATCTGAGTACATAGTTGGGTGTTCAGAGTGATTGATATAATGCGTATTGTCGCAACTTAGATAATAAACTCCCTTAAACCGATATCCATAATACCCAATAAACTCTTGAGCAGGGAGTTCGAGTGCGTCAAGTTCTGTCTGTGTATATGATCTATCAAAATTCGGGTTAAATTTCCATATCAAAGTATCTTTAGATACAAAATCAACGGAAAAACATCCTAATCCGGCATTAGGGATAATACTTGGTCGCACGACAGTTTTAATCAACATCATAAGGTTATTCCTTTTGGTGAAAGGGTGTTGTCAACAGAACAATTCAACAGGACTTACGCAGTCCCTCTGTATAAGGTGGAAAGAATTTCGATGACGTATCACCGATTGTGGCTTTAAACTCGTTTTACGTACAGCGTTTTCAACATCAAAGAGTTACTTGATAACTTGCATGAAAGGGCAAGACATTCAGTTAACTTGCAGCGTTAACTGAATATCCTTTATTAGGTATATTTTAAAGATGAAAACGCTGTACATAATGATTTATTTCTACTCATATACTCTTTTCATAGATGTACCTGATTAGGAATATCCTTCAGCTATTCCGGCATGGACCGCCGGAATTCAGATTGCATGGATGCCCAAAGCCCCGCCGTCCATGGAGCCTAGGTTCCGGCGATCCATGCCGGAACGACGACGTTCTGGGTTTTGTTGAAACATCTTCCTAATCTGGATGGCCTAGATGCCAACACATCGCAAGGAGTCCCGGTTTGTATTTATGTACAGCATTTTTTCTTAACAAAGGGTAATAATAAAGGACGCTCATTCAAAGTATCCTGTGTGTCTGTGCTTTGCAAAATGGTATAACCCAACAAGTAACTATTCGATATTAAAAACGCTGTATTTTATCCGCTCATTTTGAGTGACTGACTTCATTGCATTCATAAATCAGCCGTCCGTTATTATCCGATAAATTCTGTTCTATTACGGATATGCATACGTTATTATCGTCAAAAACCAATGTTCTGGCTTTGTGTCCGTTATTCATTAATTCATCCTGATTTATATAACTATAAGAAAAAATTATCAGAATATCTCCCTGACTACAAAGCAGTGCCCCTCCGCCGTTCGGGCATATTTCGCCGGATGAAGGATTTCCCGGCAAAGCATATGTTGACCATCTGTTTCCGTTAGAGATATTTACAACCTCAATTTCCTGCAAAGGAATGATATTTGCTTTATTCAGTAATTCGGAATCAATGGTAATACTTCCGATATAATGTATGTCAGATTTTGTTACACGAACTCTGTGTAATTTCCCTGTCATTAATTTGATCAAGCCCATTTTATTTCTCCCCTTGACAATCATATCTGTCATTTCCGACTCTGCTGATGCCTGACGATCTAATTAGACGGCAACTGTCTACTATTAGACAAAAGTGTCTATCTGTAGACACCCAAAAAAACTGTCTAATCGTAGAAACTTCTCTCCCTTCACGTTCGTTCATGGATGTATACTTCTTTGTGTGGTCTGGTTTCAATATTTTTCTTGCGCAATTGATTTCATGCACTCAGGAAAGCAGGCTCTTACGGTAGGGTGTGCCAGTTACCCGATGCCCCCGCACAGACCCGGACGTGCAGTTTTCCTGCATCCGGTTTCTCGGTTGTGCTCGCCTTCGCGTCGAGCAAAATCATTAGGCAAATACATTATGCCACCGATTGGGTTCATTGGCGCGGTAGCTTCCGTTTTCCAATCTCTTCGCTAGGTACTGAATATTGGATTCCAGGTTTCTCTGGTACTGCGCCGCGGAACCCAATAGCGGCGGCCTTATTCAGCCCGCGCGCTATAGCGGCTTCGCCGCGGATTGTGCCGAATGCCGAATCAAACCACAAGTAAGGGGTTGGAACATTCTCATTAAGCTTTATCCTCCAACAATACCCATTTCCATTTTCCATTATCCGCGTTCCCCGGCAACAGTATCAATGGTCGTGTACGTCGCCCAACGCGGTAGGGCGCAGCGTACTCGCGCATTGCGCCGAATGCTAATAAATCCAAGGGCGGAACCTAAGGCCGGGTTCCGCCGAATGTTATTGGTCGGTCACAAGCGTTTGGATGGCGGGTTACGGTGCGCGTCAACGTTCAAGTAAGCGTCAAGTCTGTTGGGATGCGCACCTAACCCGCCCTTGCAAGAGGGTTTTTACCATAATGAGGATTGCTGTCGCTGAAACAACTTGCGAATCAGGCATGTGAATGTAGCACTGATTTTATCTATACGCTAGAATCCAATGCCCACTACTGTAAAACCTTTCGTTGTTGGCTAAAATCAACTCTTTTCGGGTCCCTTATCAATTCCTTTAAATTCGGAAATACAGCGTTTTTAATATCGAATAGTTACTTGTTGGGTTATACCATTTTGCAAAGCACAGACACACAGGATAGTTTGAATGAGTGTCCTTTATTATTTTCCTTTGTTAAGAAAAAACGCTGTACATGAATGCAAATCGGGACTCCTAGCGGTGAAAAAATGGCACATAGGCCGTTTTGACGGTCAACAAAAGACGTTGTCAAAACGACGGAACACGCCTGTTGCGCCCTA
>QJPH01000203.1 GCA_003242955.1 Candidatus Methylumidiphilus alinenensis | reverse complement strand
CGTAGCCGGGAAATCGCCAATGCGATTGTCATCCTGTCGAAAAATCTCAATATTGATATTGTCGCCGAAGGTATAGAGACCAAGGAATTGGAGAAGGTATTAGTCGATTTGGGATGTCGATACGGGCAGGGTTATTTATATTCACGTCCGATTGCTTTTGATCAGGCGATGATGCTTGTCAAAGACCAAGCAGAGAAGTAGGGTGTGGTTTGTAGTTGTGGGTTCTAAACCAAAACCTACTCATCCCATTATCAATACAAGACAGGTTAAAAACGATGTCATACAGTGATTTTACGTTAAAAAAAGTGAAGGATGAATTTGGCTTAAATGTGGTGGAAGACCAAGATTTGTTTTCCAGAATATCGGAAATACAGATTAGCGAATATTTATCAGTCACATTAAACTACAATGTTCCTCTTGCTATGGCAGTCGGAACCGAAAAGGCCCGTTCGGAGTTTATAATTGCAAATATTTTGCTTGAACTCAGAAAAATATTGTATAACAAAATAAGTTTATTCTCTGGTATTATCCTAGATGTTGATAAGGAAAGGGGTCTGACAGGCTTTTGTGATTTTATTATTAGCAAGTCACAAGAGCAATTTTATATAAGCGCACCCATCATAGCAGTAGTTGAAGCAAAAAACGAGAATCTTGTTGGTGGCCTTGGGCAATGTATTGCGGAAATGTACGCGTCAAGTCTATTCAATCAACGTGAAGGCTTAAATTTGCCAGTGATATACGGGGCGGTGACAACCGGGAACACATGGAAATTTTTGAGGCAGGAGGGCGACAATGTTTATATTGATCTTCAAGAATACCATATCGCTAATGCAAATAAGATTATTGCGATTTTGGTGGAAATGGTAAATCAAAAGGCTTAACAGCACATACAGCGTTTTCATCTTTAAAATATCCCTAATAAAGGATATTCAGTTAACGCTTCAAGTTAACTGAATGTCTTGCCCTTTCATGCAAGTTATCAAGTAACTCTTTGATGTTGAAAACGCTGTAACGGTTAAAGGCGATTAACTTTTTGTATAAGGAAATATAACTCTGAATTTAGCCAGAGGCCGAAAATTGAAAATGGACTCGTAGTAACTTTCTTCAAATTGAATTGCGTATGCAAGAGGGCTTGCAAATGGCGATAGTCAAACCCCATGTGTTCATAATAGAAGGCAACCCCAGGTGCAATTTCTGAAATAGGGCGTTCATTTGGCGGGAAACCCAAAGTAGCAAGCAAAACATTCTTGATTGATGCATCGAATGCACCAAAGCGGCGTGACATGCGAAAAACACCCTTGTATAGGGCTGGAATCCCAATTTCTATGGGGACTCCGATAACTGCGCTTCCGTCACTATTCAGTAGCCGGTTGAATTGTCCTAGGGCATCTGTCAATTCTGCATTTGGGAGATGCTCGAAGACCTCCAGGCAAAATATAATATCTACTGAACCGTCAGCTATTTTTGCTATGTCAGTGCAGAAATCAATTTGTGACAGTTCGGCCAAATTTTCTTTTGCCTCGGCCATTAGCGATGGGGCTGGCTCGTAGCATACGATCTTCGCTTTTGGAAATTGTAAAGCAATAAGTTTGCATAGCTCGCCGCTTCCAGCGCCAAAATCGAGAACGCACTGTGGATTGAAAATTCCATTGGCAATGCGAGTGGCATCAACAAGCCTACGCCGCTGAAGCCAACGCTTGATGGGGTTTTTGTCTTTTAACGTGATGGTTGAGTAGTTCATGCTCGTTTGATCAGCAAAGGATTCTGGAAATTGATGGGGGTTGCAAAAATTGTCGGGCCAGCAGCCTCGTTCATTTATTCTGTTCGTCTCTAAGATATCGAAACCGGAAATGCCAACACTTGGGCAATGTCATCGGAACCCGTCATCAGCATCAGTAGCCTATCTAGGCCAATAGCCACGCCCGAACAGTCAGGCAACCCATGTGCCAACGCGTCGAGTAGCCGTTGATCCTTTTGGGGCAAAGGAAGCCCCGCTTTTTGGCGAACGGTCAAATCGTCATCGAAACGGTTTTCCTGTTCGGCAGCATCCGCCAATTCATGGTAGCCGTTGCCTAATTCCAAGCCGTCCAGAAACACTTCCACCCGTTCGACTATCGTTTCGTCTCCCGGCTTTTTACGTGCCAGTGAAGGGAGGCAAGCCGGATAGTCGACAACGAAGTACGCCCGCCCCCTGTCCAATTGCGGTTGGATGATGTGGCTGAATAGCAAATCAAGCCAGAGGTTCCTGTTATCGCCACAAATTACCGATGCCTCTACGATATTATGCCTTTTTGCATATTCATGGAATTCCTGCAGGTCTGCGTGAATCGGATCGGCTCCGGTCATTTCTCTAAACAATTGACGGTAAGTGATGCGCTTGGCGGGTGCCAAGTTTCGCTTTCCGTAAAATAGGGCGACGAGTAAAGCTTCGATTTCCTCGATGAGTTCGTCGATCCCGAACCCTATCCTGTACCATTCTAGCAGGGTGAATTCGGGATTGTGGTGGCGACCGCTTTCCTCGTTGCGAAACGCTTTGCAAATCTGATAAATAGAGCCAGAACCCGATGCCAATAAACGCTTCATGGCAAATTCGGGGGAGGTTTGCAGATAAAGCCTCTCCCCCTTTGTTTGCCCTGGTTTCAGCAAGGTGGTAGTGAACGGTTGGAGGTAAGGGTCGGTTCCCGACGCCTGACATAGCAGCGGGGTTTCCACTTCCATTACGCCGCGTTCATCAAAGAAATCGCGTATTTGTTTAAGTGCTGACGCCCTGGCACGTAAAGCTTCGTGTCCACAGGCCGGTTGCCAGCCAACACAGGGTTCACTCCTTGACACGCGAAATGTATTCCCCTGTGCGGGTGTCTACTTTGATCACTTCACCGATTTGAATGAACAAGGGTACACGCACCACCGCGCCCGTTTCCAGTGTGGCCGGCTTGCCGCCTCCGCCGGATGTGTCACCGCGCACGCCCGGATCGGTTTCGACAATTTTTAACACGACGGAATTGGGCGGGGTGACGGTGATGGGGGCACCGTTGTAGAGTGTGACAATGCAGACATCTTGCTCTTTCAGCCATTTTTTAGCGTCGCCTACGGCATTGGCATCTGCGGTATACTGCTCAAAAGACTCGGGCTGCATGAAATGCCACTCGACACCGTCGTTGTAGAGGTATTGCATGTCCATGTCTGCCACGTCTGCGGCTTCCAAGGTTTCGCCAGATTTGAAGGTTCGGTCAAGGACCCTACCGGTTTTCAAGAATCGCAGCCTGACACGGTTGAAGGCCTGCCCCTTGCCGGGTTTGACAAATTCGTTTTCTATAATCACAGCCGGCTCTTTGTCTAGTAAGACCTTAACTCCGTTCTTGAAATCGCTGGTGCTGATAACTGCCATTCTATTCTCTTTCCAAAATGTGGATTAGCTCAAAAAAATGTCGCCCATTATAATTGAGAACCCTCTCATTACCAAAGTAAACCGCGAACAATCAGTTTCAGGCTATCAAGAGTCCGCTTGGAAGGCCGAGATGGCGGCGGCATTTTCAAGTGCCGGGGATTTGCTCGGATACTTAGGGTTGCCGCTTGATCACCGTCTAGCGAATGAGGGCGTTATGCGACAGTTTCCCTTGCGCGTGACTGCGGCCTTCGCAAGCCGGATGAAAAAGGGCGACCCTGACGATCCCCTATTGTTGCAAGTGTTGCCTTTGTCTGACGAATTGCTGGAAACAGTGGGCTATGGTGCCGATCCGGTGGGGGATTTACAAGCAATCGCAGTACCCGGCCTGTTGTATAAATATCATGGTCGGGCCTTGCTGATTGCCACAGGGGCTTGTGCCATTAACTGCCGTTACTGTTTCCGGCGGGAATTTCCGTATGCCGACGGTCAATTGACCCGTAGTCGTTTCGCGGAAGCCCTCGCCCATATAGCGCGGGATGCGAACATTGCCGAAGTCATCCTTAGCGGTGGCGATCCGCTGATGCTGGATGACGGTCGCTTGACCGGTTTGCTGGAAGCTATCGCAGCCATTCCCCATGTGAGCCGCTTGCGGTTACATACCCGGCTTCCCATCGTCCTGCCCTCGCGCATCACCAAAGATTTGCCGCAAATACTCGCCGGGACGCGACTTAAACCAGTAATGGTCATCCATGCCAACCATCCTAACGAATTTGATGCTGAAGTCAGCCAGGCTTTGTCTGCCTTGGAAAATGCCGGGGTGGCCTTGCTTAATCAATCGGTTTTGCTGAAAGGGGTGAATGATAATGTGGACGCGCTGTCTAGTTTGAGCGTGACCCTATTTGAACACGGGGTAATGCCTTATTACCTGCATTTGCTTGATAAGGCCAATGGAACCGCCCATTTCGATATTCCTGAAAAAGCAGCGCTTGCGCTTTACGAGAAACTGCGAAGTTGTTTGCCTGGCTACCTAGTTCCCAAACTGGTGCGTGAAATAGTCGGCGCACCGTATAAAGTCAACTTAGTTTGAGCATTGTGCTTGCCATGTGGCTCATTATCCGGCACACTTTAGAAAATTATGCTTGGAGTGCTTGAAACATGGGCAGACGCATCGAAAACAACAAATCAGCACCCGTTCAACGGGATACAAAAAGACTTGTCAGATTGGTCAGAAGCATTTTTACGTCGTTGGCCATCCCTTCAATTCTCACCGCCTGTGCTCCGGTGCCCTCTATTAATTCGGAATCTGGGCATTCGGTGAGTTCCACGGGCAAAACCATTCTCTACGTAGGTTCTGGCAATAAACTTTCGGACAGGGAAGAAAAAATGGGGGCAGGGGGAGGCGACACCGGATTAGTATCCCCTGATTTCGTGGGCCCCCCCGCACCGAGTTCTTTGTTGGCAGCGAATGGAGCCTCGAAAAAGCCAGCCTCCCGTCATGGGCATACGGGCAACAAGCGACAGCATTATGCTTTGGAGAAGGTTCGAGACACCCATTCAGCCGACTCGGGTTCATCATCTTACGTGAAAGTCTCCAAGGACGGGCTTTGGGACCGGTTGCGCAGGCATTTGATGTTGACAGGGTATGAACATGAAAGCATCCAGGCGGAGGTGGAAAAAATCAAACGTTCCCCCGGGACTTTGGGTTTCATATCCAAGCAGGCCGAACCGTTTTTGTTTTATGTTGTGGACGAAATCGAGCGTAGGGGTTTGCCCATGGACCTAGCCATGGTGCCGATGGTTGAAAGCGCATTCCAACCCACTGCGGTTTCTCCAAAGCAGGCGGCAGGCATATGGCAGTTCATTCCCGGCACGGCGACGAATAATGGTTTAAGGCTTGTCGATGGTTACGACGGGCGTTATGACATTTATGCGGCAACGAAGGCCGCGCTTAAATATCTTTCCCATCTGCAAGGTCTGTTTGGCGGCGATTGGCTGATGGCTTTGGCAGCCTATAACGCCGGTGAGGGATGTGTCCAGAGGGCTATTTTGGCCAATCAAAAGGCGGGTCTTGGGATAAGTTTCTGGGACTTGAGTCTGCCGGCTGAAACCAAGGCTTATGTGCCAAAGGTTTTGGCACTATCCCGCGTGATTGCCGATCCCGGAATGCATGGAGTGGTTTTGCGGAAAATTAGCACCTTGCCCTATCTTGCAAGGGTTGAGGTTCAAGGCACTTCGGTGCCATTGTCTGAAACCTTGGCAGGATTGGGAATTAGTTGGGAGGAGTTTTATAGCACGAATCCGGCGTTCAAACCGGATATAGTGGCGGCTGCCCCTTTCAATTTGCTGTTGCCATTGGAAAAAGCGCAAATGCTGGCCGCTAATTTGCCGGGTGCCAGACTGATCGCAGCACGGAAGTATGTGGTCAAGAAAGGCGAAACGCTGACCGTGATCGCCAAACAACAGGGGGTTCCGACCCTGAAGCTGGCAGAGTGGAACGGTTTGAAAGCCGACAGTCGGGTTAAGCCTGGGCAGGAGTTGATTATTTATCCGGTTTAATTCAATGTTTTCAACTACAGCGTTTTCAACATCTAATAATTACTTATTGTATTTTTATTGGTATTGGGAATGTGTAATCAATGGCTGGCTTGGGTGTAAGTCATTAATTATAGACGTTTTAAAGATGAAAACGCTGTAAAAAGGAAAGCTTCATGAAGCGAGAGGTACTCTGCTCGTTCCCAAGCTCCAGTGCTGATCGTTACACACACATGCCGACAAGCTGGAAAACACCGTCATATCGGCATGGATGCCGGTATCCAGGCCATGGACGGTAACAAGTCGGTTGGGCAAATGCTTAATTCAGGTAACATGCCATCCCGATGGGCTGAGCTTGCGATGCCCATCAACCGTGCAGGTTTGAAAACGCGAATGATGCGCCTCCTTCCTCGGTACATCCTACATTTTTTACCGATTATTCGAGTGAAATGGGAGTAGGGTGTTGGGAATATGTAGTCAATACTGTGATTGGAAGTACATCGTTGTTATATAAATTTTTAAATATGAAAACGCTGTACAAGGGGAAACAAAATTATGAAATTAAGAGTTCTAATTCACCCCGCTGAAGAAGGTGGGTACTGGGCAGAAATACCCTCTTTGCCTGGTTGTATTTCTGAGGGAGAAACCTATGAAGAAACGATGACGAATATCCATGAGGCGGCGGAAGGATGGTTAGCCGTTGCCATCGAACAAATGCCGACAGAAGATCAAGTACAGATTGCGGAAATCGAACTTTGAAAGTCGTTACAGGCAAGCATCTATGCAAAGTATTATAAAATAGAGGCTGGGAATACGTCACTATGCCCGTGATTGCAGATCATTGTCCCAACTGTAACAGCCCCCTGTCTTGGGAAAGGGATAGCTGCCCAGGTTGCGGTCACTATGTAGGCCCTCCGAATATTCGGGAGGTTGAGAGCGAACGGGATGCACTCAAGGCGCGTTATGAGCAAGCCGCTGAAGACAGCAGGGCACGGGGGTGCTTGAACATGGTGACTGAGTTTACTGAAAGAGTAGCCCAAGACTCGGTTGCCGTCATCAACCTTTGGCCCAGCTTTTTGGCGCAGTTTCTCAACGGTGAAAAATCCCTCTACAGCGGCTACACTTTGCAAACAGAGGCGGAAACGCGACGGGCGGCAAACCTGTCTAATGATCGTGAGCGTCGAGGCACGGAAGGCACTCTTTTTGGTGATTATGGACTCCAGATTCGTTATGCTGCGCTTTCCATCGACTGTATTGGGCTTGTCTCCTATGGTTCATGTAGCGTCAGCTTACGCAACGCTTTATGTATTAACAAAGGGACTTTATTGGAGGAGAATAGTTATAGTTTTGTACATCGTCACCGCATACTGCCGGGTGACCAAATTCCCGAGGGTAGGAGGGCTGTATGGCAGGATCGGCACTATTTGGCGAGTGCCAAAATAGCAGGTACGATTGTCCAAGCAACGACGGAGCGGAATTTTGCAAAACTGCTACTGTTAAGCAACGGTGATCGGGCGACTGATGAATTTATCGAAGTCCATATTTACGGTGCTTTTGGCAAAGAGGCTTTTGTGGCGGCAGCAGTTCCGGCAGTGAAAAAGGCAACAACTCAAGAAGAACGATGCGACCTCGGAAAAATCCATGATAGTCTCGTAAGCTTAGGCATACTATGCAAACAGGTTTAATTTCCCAAGCACTTGTTATCGGCAGCGTTGAGGCAGCAGTCTACTGGACTGACGAGGGTCTGTGTGCCTTGCGGCAGGAATCCTCTGGCGGCTATGTGGATTGCAGCCGCCAAGCAAGTTTGTTGTTGGATTGCCCGGCGGAAAAGCGTTTGGTGGTCGATGTTAGCCGGGAACAGCTTGAAGCTTCAATCACATTATGGAGCCGGTGTCAGCGTCTATTGATCTGGCTGATTACTGGCATGGATGGCACTCTTTCGGATGACACACGCCGTTTGAGTTTGAAATTGGCCGAAAATGCTTGGACTGAAGAAATCGCATCTTTTGCCCGTGCTCGTTTGCTCGGTTGCCCTTTGCCTAGCGATGCCGACACGGCAGGAGCCATCCGCCTTGCCGATGGTTTGCCCCACTGTCTTGGCATGTTCCAAGATTTAATGGCTGCCGCCGAGTATATTGAATCCGTCAGCCGTAAACTCAAGGAATTGGTCTACTTCGATTATGCCGGGGATGCGCCGCCCGATGATACCTACCGCGCCCTGCTGGATCAAGGTATAGTTGCTGCTGCCGTAACACTTTTGGCGCAGGGCGATGGTCCCGGCCTAGATAAATTGGTCAAGCAGTTCTCAGGCAATCATGAGTTGTTGGTCGTTTGCCCTCGCTTGGTCGATTTATTGACGTTTTTTGTTGGGTGGATAACTAATAAGTATGCACACGGCAACAAGATAGCTCGCTTTGAAGCCAACGAAGTCTCGGATGACGACCATGAAACAAATAGATTGACGGCGACTTTAGAAACAGCAGGTTCTGATATATATTATGAGCTAATCTATAAAGTTAATAATGCTTCTGTAACCGTTCTCCCACCCTTAGAAGCGTTTGCGTCTCGCCCGTTGTGGTCAAGATGGCTGCTTTTCCAGGAAAAGACAGGGGGGAGTGAACGCTTAGATTTTCGGCAGGAGGCTGAAACGAGTTTTAAGCAGTTAGTGAAAGCTGGTCGCGTGGGTAAAGCGGATAACAAAAGTGTCGCTGATGTAGACTATATTACAAATTCTCTTTTAAGTGACTATTCCACTATTCAGCAGTTAGAAAAGGCTGTTAAAAATGGTTCACGAGCGGTTGTAAAAGGATTTGTTAAGAGCTTGATTAACAAAAATATACCTGAGTTATCAAGCGTAAGGGTAATAGATTTAGTAACTGATTTTATATTTGATTATTTTGGCTGATAATAACTACCGTTATAAAAAAAGTTGTATTACTCCCATTTCACTTGAATAATCGATAAAAATGTAGGATGCATCGTTCCCACGGTCTCCGTGGGAATGCTTTCGGTGACGCTCTGCGTTACAAACCGCCTGTGCAGTTCAGGCTGCATCCCCACGCAGCAGCGTGAGAACGATAGATGTCGGTATTCAGTCCCAACGTAGGTATTATTCCTTGGATAATCATTTTTCTATGAAACTGAGAGGTATTGCTAGGGGACTTGGAATTAGTGAAGGAACTTTATCTTACAGCGTTTTTATATCCATTAGTTACTTATTTAATGTACATCCATGTCGGCAAAGTGTTGCCGACCTTCTGCTATATAGTCGAGATGCAACAAGGCTCGAAATTACAAAAGGTGATTGCCATGGCCGAAAATAGCGTTATCCGTGCCCGTATCGATGAAAACATCAAAAACGAAGCCGCCGCTGTGTTGGCGGATATGGGGCTTTCCGTCTCTGATGCCTTTCGTATATTACTGGTACGCATTGCCGCCGAAAAGCAGTTTCCGTTTGATATCCACGTACCTAACAGCCTCACCGCCAAAACCTTGGCGGCAAGTGACCGGGGCGAGGACGTAGTGGAGTGCAAAGACAAGGCCGATTTGTTCCAAAAGCTGAGTCTTTGATCCATGCCCACCCGCGCACCCAGTTTTTCCGGGCAATTCAAACGTGATATGAAACTCGCGAAAAAGCGCGGAAAAAACATGGGGACATTGGAAATCCTGTTGGGTTTGCTGATTGATGGCCAAACGTTTCCCGAATGCTACAAGGACCATTCGCTATCGGGAGACTGGGCATCGCACCGTGAATGCCACATTGAGCCGGACTGGCTGCTGATCTACAAGTTTCTGGATAACGGTACTGGGGTTCGCTTTGAACGCACGGGGACTCATTCTGACTTGTTCAGATAAAGTTGAGATTGACGAAACCTTGCAATCCTCGAAATCCTGCCCCAAGCTTCAAACCCTGTGGGCGCCGTAACCCGACAAAGTGTGCGGCTCAAGGATACAGGTCATATGGCAGGAGAAGATATCTATGGAGCATTTGGGCAATCAAATACATGGCGTTTTTTGAGCATCTTTTTTGTTTAGGAAACGCCTTGCGCAAAAAATCTAGTTGCCATTGTGCCAGAAACCAATATTTATGTGGACAGTCAGCATTTTATTAATTATTGTTATTACATGCGTAATAACAAGGTGATGCCATGCTTACACTCAAACTTACAACTATTGGCAATTCCGTGGGCGTTGTTTTACCCAAAGAAGCCTTGGACAGGCTGCACATTGAGAAAGGCGATAAGGTGTACCTGACCGAATCCCCGGATGGCTTCAGGCTGACGCCTTATGACCCGGAATTCGAGAAGCAAATGACAATGGCACGGCAGATTATGAAAAAGCGCCGAGATGTTTTGCACGAGCTGGCGAAGTGATGCCGGTCGTCTGGATCGAAGAATCCGTTGTCCTTGCCTTGCATGAGGAACATCTCGCGGAACATGGCGGCGCTGTGGGCATTCGTGATCGCGGATTATTGGAATCCGCGCTATTTCGTCCGCAGAATTTAGCCAGTTACTGTGATCCAGACCTTGCCGCCCTTGCTGCCGCCTATGGTTTTGGCATTGTCCGCAATCATCCCTTCGTTGACGGCAACAAGCGGACAGCCTTCACAGCCACAGAGCTTTTTCTTGCTCTGAACGGACAGGAATTGATTGCCGATGATCCGTCATGCGTCGTCACAATGCTAAGGCTCGCGGAAGGCAGTCTGTCCGAGAAAGAGTTTGAGGACTGGATCAGGGCAAATACCAAACCCATCGGATTGACGGCGATATAGCTTCCTGTGTGTGCTATAGCTTTCATTAAGGGCAAACGGCTTCATCGTTTGCCCTTACCACATTAAATCATCAGGTATTTGGAATCCCGCATAAGGGTCATCGTTGCTAGGTTCGGTAGTTTCCCGCCGTTTTGGTTCGTTAAATACGACTACGCTTTCCGCAATTCGAGCTTGGATTTTCTCGGCCGTTTCGGCAGGGACCAGTTCGTATTGTTTTTCCAGCCGGACTATGGCAAGTTGTCCGTTGGCGATGCGTGACCTTACCTGGTCGGAGACATACAAACGTTTAACCTTGCCTTGGTCGATAAAGTTATAAGGCGTGTCGCCGTCACCCTTCGGTTGGCGATTCAGTTCCACCAACTGGCGAATTTGTGCGTGTAAAGCTTTCTTTTCCGCTTCAGCTTGGCGTTGTTGATTAAGTTGCCGGTCACGCTCCAGTTTCTCTTGTTTCGCCCGTTCGCTGCGCAGTTTGTCCTCGTTGGTGGCGTCTGCTTTACCACGGCCTTGTTGGCTATGGTTTTCCTTGTGCTTTTCCTTCTCGGCTTTTTTTACTTGTTTCTCGTTTACCAGCCCTGCTTTCAGTAGCTGATCTCGTAATGCATTGCCCATGATTGACTAGTCTCTTTACTGTTGCGTTGAGTGTTGTGTTGGTTGGGCGAGATTAAAGCGGGACAGGGGAATTCATACTGACCCTTCAATGATGTAAACTATAACAAAGCAAATTCCTTGGTGTAAATATTTTGGTTTACTTTAAGTTTTGTCAATGGCCTTAAGTAGGTCTATAATCTTGTGGTAGCGGATGGAAATTAAGAAAAATAATTATTTTTGGCAAGAAAAAAATCTTCAACAACTGACTGGTGACGAGTGGGAATCGCTATGTGATGGATGTGCTAGGTGCTGTCTACATAAGCTTGAAGACGAGGACACCGGGGAAATATTTTTTACCCGTCTTGCATGCCGGCTACTTGATATTCCGTCGTGCCGATGTACGCGATATGCAAAAAGATGCGAGTTGGTGGAAGGCTGCCTAGATTTGAGGGTGGGTTTCAGCCAATTTCATTGGTTGCCGTCCACTTGCGCCTATCGGCTGTTGGCTGAGGGAAAAGCACTCCCGCAATGGCATCCTTTGGTTTGTGGCGATACCCAAGCAATGCATGCTGCTGGCATTGGCATTGGTTCATTCGCCATAGCCGAGTCGCCATCGTTGGATCCATCTGATTTTGTGGTCGAGTGGCTGGTTTAAAAAATACCTCTCTGCGATGTAAGGCACAACGGGGTCGGTTTCGGGTTTTTCGTGGCTAGGGGGTTTAATTTCTTCCAGCGATTTGTTAGGATTGACGGTAGTAGTGGGGTTACCGCGAGGCGGAAGGCACTTGCAGGCATAGTGCCCCATGATTGAAGTTGGCCCTTTTGGGCTTTTTTCATTTTTACTGGATAACAACGATATCGGGCCTCGGGCCCTTTTTTTGTGGCTGGAATTTGGGTGAAAAGATGAAAATGCCGGATAGACTGACCCGTCTGGTCGAGCCGGTGGTGGTCGGAATGGGTTACGAACTGGTGGGGGTCGAGTTTGATGCCCTTCAGCACACCTTGCGGGTCTATATTGATTGTGAAGGGGGTGTCCGTGTGGACGATTGTTCCAGGGTGAGCCATCAGTTGAGTGGATTTTTGGACGTTGAAGATCCCATACCTGGCAACTACCACCTTGAGATTTCCTCACCGGGTATTGATCGTCCTTTGTTCACACTGGGTCATTTTGAGCGTTTCAAGGGTTCCTTGGCGCGTGTCCAATTGATAAGTCCAATTGATGGGCGTAGGCGTTTCAAAGCGCGTTTGCTTGGTGTCGAGGGTGATAAAATAAAGCTTTTAGACGGTGAAATCCATATTGAAATCCCGTTCGAATCCATTGACAGGGCACGCATAGTGCCCGAGTTCGACAATTAACACCATAAGGATTAGGCGATGGCGAATAAAGAAATATTGCTGGTAGTGGATGCCGTTTCCAACGAAAAGGAGATAGAAAAAGAAGTCATTTTTGGTGCCATAGAGGATGCATTGAGGACTGCCACGATCAAACGTCACGACAACCGCGTTGACGTGCGCGTGTCCATTGACCGTAAAAACGGTAATTACGAAACTTTCCGGCGCTGGTTGGTAGTTGAAAACGGTCAACAATTAGAAGTCGTCGTGGAACCGTCGGAAATCGAAATGCCGCTGCAACAGGCAAGGCAAATCAACCCCGATGCCAAGCTAGGTGAATATGTCGAACGTCCAATGGAGTCCATTGAGTTTGGACGTATTGCGGCCCAAACGGCAAAACAGGTGATTGTGCAGAAAGTCCGCGAGGCGGAACGGCGCAAGATAGTCGAGGCATATCAAGATCGTCTGGGGGAATTGGTGACTGGAATTGTCAAGCGGGTGGAGCGGGGCAACGTATACCTTGATTTGGGAGGCAATGTCGAGGCATTCGTCCCCAAGGAGGAGATGATTTCACGAGAAGCGGTGCGCAATGGTGATCGATTGCGTGGGTATCTCAAAGCGGTCCGTCCAGAGGCGCGGGGGCCACAATTGTTTGTTAGCCGTACTGCCCCGGAGTTGCTGGTGGCCCTCTTCCGTCTGGAAGTTCCTGAAGTGGGTGAGAACGTTATCGAGATCATGGGTGCCGCACGCGATCCAGGTGTCCGTGCCAAAGTGGCGGTGAAAAGCAACGATGCGCGGTTAGACCCGGTGGGCGCTTGCGTAGGCATGAGGGGTTCGCGGGTACAGGCCGTATCCAATGAGCTTGCCGGGGAAAGGGTTGATATTATCCTGTGGAATGATAACGAAGCCCAATATGTAATTAACGCCATGTCGCCTGCCGAAATAGTATCGATTGTCGTTGATGAGGACAGGCACAGCATGGACGTGGCTGTGGCCGATGAAAACTTATCCCAGGCAATTGGGCGGGGGGGGCAGAACGTGCGTCTGGCTTCGGAGCTGACGGGGTGGGAGTTAAATGTGATGAGTGCAAGTCAGGCCGAGGAAAAGAATATATTGGAGGCGCGGAAACTGTTGCAGTCTTTCGTCGATCTATTGAACATAGACGAGAAAGTTGCGGAGATTCTGGTCCGTGAAGGCTTTTCAAGCGTTGAGGAGATGGCTTATGTGCCGGCTAAGGAAATGCTTGAAATAAACGGATTCAACGAGGAGATGGTTGAGGATTTGCGCAACCGTGCACGCGATGCGCTACTTATCAAGGCGATTGCCAGCGAAGAAAAGCTAGAGGCAGCGGAACCAGCGGCGGATTTGCTGGAAATGTTTGGCATGGACCGTGATTTGGCCCATTTGCTTGCTAGGCATGGAGTTTGTAATATGGACCAGTTGGCAGAACAATCGGTGGATGAATTGATGGAAATCGAGGGTATGGACGAGAAAAAGGCCGCTAGCCTGATAATGAAGGCTCGAGAGTCTTGGTTTGCGGAAGGTTAGGGATTTGATTGACAGCGGGGCTAAAAATGAGTGATGTGACAGTAAGGCAATTGGCTGATGTAGTGGGAATTCCCCTGGATCGACTTCTAACACAGTTGGGCGATGCGGGATTGGCGGTTAACAGCGCGGATGACATGCTGAGTGATTCTGAAAAATTGAAGTTGCTAAGCTATTTGCGCCAAAGCCATGGCAAGGATCAACCCGCTGGGACTGAGCCGAAGAAGGTGACGCTGCAGCGCCGCACGGTGAGCGAGTTAAAGCAGGGCAAGGTAATGGGTAAGAATGTGAAAACAGTAAGCGTTGAAGTGCGCAAGAAGCGCACTTATGTCAAGCGCAGCGAACTTCCTGAAACCGATGAGCGTCGCTTGGAAGCGGATAAAGCTAGGCTGGCGCTGGAAGTTGAAGAAGCTCAAAGAGTTCAGCGGGAGTTGATTTTACAAAAACTCAAACAGGATGAAGATCGCAAGCTTTTGGACGCTGAACATCAACCTTTGTCGAAGCCGGACGATGTTGTCATCGCGCCTGCAAAAGTGGAGGAAAGTCCGCCAATCGAGTCCGTACAAACGCATAATATAGAGATCATCGAACCCGATCAAATCGAGCCAGACACAATCAAGCCGATGGCAATCAAGTATGAAGAGGTTAAGCCTGTAGAAGAGTTGAAGTCCGCAGAGGATGACACCGCAGAACCTAATAAGGCTGCTGAGAGTAAGTATTCGGAGGCCAAGCCAATTGAAGAGCTTGCCGTTGTGGTTAAACTTCCCGTGGACAAGCCTCCTCTTGAATCCAAGCCTGTGGTCTTTGACGAAGTCGTCCCCCAGCAAAAGCCTGTCGCATCAACTAAACCGGTTCCCGCAAAACCCGTGGTCAAACCTAGTGCGACACCAAGAGCCCCTGGTGCACCCAGGGCCGGCGGGGGTGGTGCGAGTCGGCCAATACCTTCTTCAGCAGTATTGGCTGCCGTCAAAGGAATGGATGAAACCAAGCGGGGAAAGAAAAAAGGCATAGGCGGAAAACGCGGCGAGGATGATCGCGAAGCGACCGTGGATGACATTAGAAGGGGTAAGTCTAAGAAATCCAAGCAACGCGCCCCGATGGTCATGCCTGAACAGAGGCACGGCTTTGAGAGGCCGACTGCACCAATTGTCCACGAAGTTCAAGTGCCTGATACCATCACTGCCGCTGAATTGGCTCAGCGCATGTCAGTGAAAGCTGCCGAAGTGATCAAGGCATTGATGAAAATGGGTGTCATGGCAACCATCAACCAGGCATTAGATCAGGAAACCGCCTTTTTGGTGGTTGAGGAAATGGGGCATAAGGCCATTGCCCAGGCAGAAGACAGTTTGGAAGCCGAGATTATGGCAACCATGGCGTTGGAAGAAAACGCCGAACAACAGCCTAGGGCTCCTGTGGTGACAATTATGGGTCATGTCGACCATGGCAAGACATCCCTGTTGGACTATATCCGTAAGACACGGGTGGCGGCCAGTGAAGCGGGGGGGATAACCCAGCATATTGGTGCTTATCAGGTTAAGACTTCCAACGGTTCCGTCACTTTTCTGGATACCCCAGGCCATGCAGCTTTTACGGCAATGCGGGCGCGTGGCGCTAAAGTCACGGATATCGTGGTGCTTGTCGTTGCCGCCGATGATGGTGTCATGCCGCAGACCCGCGAGGCGGTTGACCACTCACGGGCCGCCAATGTACCCATGGTTGTTGCCATCAATAAAATCGACAAACCCGGTTCAGATCCCGACAGAGTGAAGCAGGAGTTGGTTGTGCTCAAGGTAGTGCCGGAGGATTGGGGCGGCGACACCCAGTTTGTCAACGTTTCCGCCAAGACTGGCGAGGGTATTGACAGTCTGCTCGATGCTATTCTGGTGCAGGCTGAAGTTCTTGAACTTAAAGCCCCCGTCAAGGTACCCGCCACCGGAGTGGTATTGGAATCGAAGCTGGACAAGGGCCGTGGTCCTGTGGCCGACATCCTGGTGGAAAAAGGGATTCTGAGAAAGGGCGATTTTATTCTTTGCGGACAGGAGTTTGGCCGTATTCGCGCCATGTTTAACGAAAACGGTAAACCGCTAAAAGAAGCCGGCCCGTCATCGCCAGTGGAAATTCTGGGCCTATCCGGTGCACCCGGAGCGGGTGATGATTTCATTGTCGTCGCTGATGAGCGCAAGGCCCGCGAAATCGCCCTGCAACGCGAGGAAAAATCCCGTTCCAGCAAATTGGCCGCGCAACAGTCCGCCAAATTGGAAGATGTTTTCACCCGGATGGAGACGGCGGGCGATTCCATTGACCTGAACATCATTGTCAAAGCCGACGTGCAAGGCAGTTTGGAAGCGTTGCGTTCCTCCTTGACTGAGCTTTCCACTGACAAAGTGAAAGTGAAAATCGTTGCCGGCGGTGTGGGTGGCATCAATGAGTCGGACAGCCACCTTGCGTTGGCTTCCGGTGCCATCATCATCGGTTTCAATGTGCGTGCCGATTCCAGCGCCCGTAAGTTGATCGAGGAGCGTGGCATCGACCTGCACTATTACAGCATCATTTATGAAGTGATCGACGAGGTTAAAAAGTCCATCTTGGGGATGTTGGCACCGGAATACAAAGAGCAGATTGTTGGCGTGGCCGAGGTGCGCGATGTATTCCGTTCGCCAAAATTCGGCGCTGTTGCCGGTTGCATGGTCTTGGAAGGCTTTGTCAAACGCAACCTACCCATCCGTGTGTTGCGCGACCATGTAGTGGTTTATGAAGGCCAACTCGAATCCTTGCGCCGTTTCAAAGATGACGTGGGCGAGGTGAAGATGGGCATGGAATGCGGTATCGGGGTCAAAAACTACAACGACGTGAAGCCGGGCGACCATATCGAGGTATTCGAGAAGGTGTTGGTGACGAGGTGATTTGTGGGTGGGTAGGTCTGATCTGCCCACTAAATCTCTGCCAATGATAATACCGAAGCAGCTTGTTTATATAGAAACCTCCGTCGTTTCGTATTTGACGGCCCGCCCTAGCCGCGATTTGCTAACGGCTGCTCGGCAAGCTTGGAATCGGGAATGGTGGGAAATTGCCCCCATTCATTGGGAAATGGCAATTTCAGAACTCGTTCCCCGAAGAACTTTGGGAGATCATCAAATGAATCGTGACAATCAAACTAGACCTATTGAGAGTCTTGTTCGCGCTCCTGACCCAATTCTTGCGGAACTTTGGGAAGTGAAGCGGCAAATTAATCAAGAATCCGGTTACTGTATTCACGCATTGGTGCGGATGGCACATGAGGCCACTTTGCGCATTCAGCAGCAGTGGGACTCCGAAGCTTGTAAATAGGTTTTCAGCAAGATATCTGTGGTCATGATGGTGTGACAACCCCCGTCCTGCTTTATTGGCAATTTATTACGCTGCGTCGTTGCGTGAGACTTTCTTTTGCTCCTTCGGCAACGTGGCTAGGTCGTGGTGTTGGGTGGTGTGTTTTTTCTCACGCAAAGGCGCAACGACGCAACGTAAGAGCAAAGCTTATGTTAGTATGTAGCAAACGGAGAACTAATAGGGGGCCCTAAAAAACTTTCTGTAGACGAAAAATTGCAAGGACTTTGCCGACCTTAATAATCTTTAACACTGAACGTCCTCGGATGCATTCCCACGCAGAGCATCACTGCCATTAAGTTAAGCCGTCATACCGGCAGGGATTGCAGGTATCCAGAACACAGGGAGGTGAATCTAGCCCGCCCTCCATGGCCTCTGGGTTCCGGCATTCCCTGCCGGAGCGACGGTTTTTCCTTAATTTAGTGGCAGTGACGCAGAGCGTGGGAACCATAATACAATTGTTTCCCGCTATTGGAATCATATTATGTTGCAAAGACTCTATATAAATAACTTTAGATGCTTGGAAAACTTTGACCTGCCTGTCAAGGAATTGTCGTCGGTACTGTTGATCGGAAAAAATGGCTCGGGCAAGTCAAGCATCCGTTTTGCTTTAGAAGTGCTTCAGAAGATTGGGCGCGGCATCAACCGAGTGAGGGACTTGGTTAAGCATAAGGATTTTGGATGGGAACGATCTCAAATACCCATTCGGCTTGAAATAGAGGTGCTACTGGCTGGTCAAATGTACAAGTATGTACTAGCTTTGGAACTGCCAGAAAAATTCAAAGAGCTTAGAGTTTTAGATGAGCAACTGCTCATTTCGGGTATTCCACATTATACCCGTGAAGGTCCTCAAGTTACTCTTTATAAAACTATGCGCAATGTGGAAGCAAAATTTTTAGTTGACTGGCATTTGGTGGCGTTGCCGGTGATTCAAGCGGAATCAGGTAGTGATCCGCTGAATATATTCAAAACTTGGCTAGCGCAGATGCTGCTCCTAGCTCCAATTCCGAGCTTGATGAAGGGAGACTCAACGGGTGAAACATTGGAACCTGATTCCGCCGGTTTAAATTTTGGAGAATGGTTTACAGGGGTATTGGGGCAATATCCGGCAGCTTACACTCAAATTGACAAATATCTTCGTGAAATCATACCTGATATTCAGGATATTCAGAATGAAGTTATGAGCAAAGACTCAAAAAGCCTGAGTGTGAACTTTGAAGCTAATCAAGCGACAATGAGAGTGAATTTTGAGGATATTTCGGATGGTGAAAAATGTTTCTTTATCTGCGCGGTAGTGTTGGCCGCTAACAAATCCTATGGACCGCTGTTTTGCTTCTGGGATGAGCCAGACAATTATCTCTCGTTACCTGAGGTCGGGCATTTTATCATTGCGTTGCGGCGGGCCTTTAGAGATGGCGCTCAAATCTTTATGACTTCTCATAATCCTGAAGCAATCCGCAAATTTTCCGATGAGAATACGTTGGTGCTATTTCGGGATAGCCACTTGGATCCAACTCGATCAAGGTTTATCAGTGATTTTGTCGCCAGCGGCGAATTGCAAGGTGATCTTGTGAATGCCTTGATGCTTGGCGACATACTATGAGCACAATAAATAGGGAAAAGCCCCATCTATTGATAATACCAGAAGACAGGGATTGGCGTAAGGTTATCACTGGATTTAGACTAGCGGCAAATGTCAATGATCGAAATATAAAACCTGAGCCGTTGGCGGGAGGATGGCCTAAAGCTTTTGAAAGCATAGAAAATGATTATGCAAAGTATATGCGAAAATACTCAGAGTGTAGACTTGTATTATTGATTGATTTTGACAACAAAGGAGATGGATCAGCGAAGTTCGAAGAACGTTTAGCTAATTTTAAGAATGACACACCAGCAGACTTGAGAGATAGAGTTTTTGTGCTAGGAGTCTTATCCAAGGAACCTAAAGATTTATTATCCAGAAAACTTGGTATGAGTTTAGAAAAATTAGGCGAAGAGCTTGCAAAAAATTGCACAGACAAAGTTCATGACCTGTGGGATCATGAGTTACTGAGACACAACAAACCTGAGTTGGAACGTATCATCCCCTCGGTTAAATCATTTTTATTTATATAATAGATTTTATAGTGTTTTAATTTTCTGTAAGTGACTAGAATAATGATAGGAAATAATTCAAACCTATGATTTTATGAGACTATTGGCGAGTTTAAAAGGTTTATCAAGTAATTGTTTGCTCCCCTATAACTCTAAAATTAACCAGTCAGAAGCGTATAAATATGAACAAATATCAATAAGATGCGAAAGATTCATGCAAAGCTGAAATTGGAGTGATAGGGGAGTAATGTTGAAAATGCTGTATTAGGAGATTGAATGGACGCGATAACCACACACCAAGCCATCCAAAATTTAGATGGTCTCATCGAAAAAGTCATTGCCGATGTGGAGCCAGCCATATTGTGCAACGATCAAGGTCGCAAAGCAGTGTTGATGTCTTTGGATGAATTCAATGCTTGGCATGAAACCTTGTATCTGCTTTCCAATCCTGCCAACGCCGAGCATCTTTTGCGTTCGATACAAGACGCAACGGAAGGAAGGTTCAGCGAAATGGTGTTAGTTTAACCATTTTTGAGAATTACCCATGCCAGCTACTTTACAAACTTACGGGATAGATCGGCTCCCATTTGCTGAGCGAATTGCATTGGTGCAAGAAATTTGGGACAGCATCGCCGCCGAAGCGGAAAATCATGCTCTAACTCTCTCGCAACGCGACGAGATAGACCGTCGTATGGCTAGTCATGAGTCAAATCCACAAGCGGCTATTCCTTGGGAGCGGGTGGAAGCGGAAGCCTTGGCGCGGTTAAACCGATGAATCTGCCTATACGCTTGTTACCAGAAGCCAAGGCTGAGTTCGATGCCTCCGCCGATTGGTATGAGCAGCAATGCCGAGGGCTAGGTGTGGACTTTGTTGCGCGCATTCGTGAAGTATTCAAGCGCCTTGCAGTCAACCCTAAACTGTATGCTATTGTCTATCGTGATGTTCGCCAAGCTATTGTGACACGTTTTCCTTTTGTTGTGCTGTATCGAGAAGTGCCGGGAGAGCTTCTGGTTATTTCGGTGTTTCACACAGCCCAAGACCCAAGCCTCTGGCAGGCACGAGCTAAATAGCTTGAGTTCACAGTGCCAACTTGAAGAGATAGCAAAAGTCAAAAGTGATTATAAAACATGCCTAGAGAATTTTTCCGAAGTGACCGCGTAGCGGCCCAATTACAACGTGAACTGGCCGAATTGTTGCGAACCGAGTTCAAGAACCCGCAACTGGGTTTAGTGACGTTAAGCGATGTTGAAGTCACCCGCGACATGTCTTTGATCAAAGCCTATGTCAGTTTTTTTGGGTCCTCTGAAACTCCCCAGCAGTGCGTTAAGACCCTCAACCAACACGCATCAAAGCTGCGCCATGCACTGAGCAGTCGCATCCGGTTGCGGGTGATGCCGGATCTGCGCTTCATCCACGACGATTCGATTGATCGCGGGATGAGGATGGAGGAATTGCTTGGAAGCATTAAGGCTTCCCATCCAACGGATGAGGACGGAGAAGCAAAGGATGAAACTCCGTGAGCCGACGCAAGACGGGCAGGGATATCGACGGCATGTTGCTGTTGGACAAAAGCCCAGGCATGTCTTCAAACGGCGCGGTGCAAAGAGTCAAGCGTTTATTCCAAGCCAACAAAATCGGACATACTGGTAGCCTTGACCCGATTGCCACGGGCCTATTGCCTTTATGCTTAGGCGAAGCCACCAAGCTTTCCGGTTTCCTGTTGAACACCGACAAGCGCTATTATGTCAGGGTACGCTTAGGACGGACCACCACGACGGCGGACATTGAAGGCGCTACGGTGGATGAAAAACCCGTCCCGGTGTTTGATGAATCTGTCTTGGATGCGGTTTTACAGCGTTTCCGGGGCGAGACCGACCAGATTCCACCTATGTATTCAGCCCTTAAACAGGGAGGGCAAAGGCTCTATGATCTCGCCCGCAAGGGTGTGGAAGTGCCGCGTGAACCGCGCAGGGTTAGTATTTACGAGTTGTGCCTGCTTGAATTTGGCGCGGATTACCTGGACCTCGAAGTCCATTGCTCCAAAGGGACCTACATTCGTAGTTTGGCCGTGGACATAGGCGAATCCCTTGGCTGCGGCGGACATGTGGAACAACTGCGACGTCTGTCCGTGGGCAAGTTTGACTTGGGCCAAGCAGTTCCCCTCTCGCGCCTAGAGGCTCTGTCAGACGAGGAGCGCATGTCTTTGCTGTTGCCACTATCCGCCATTGCCGATGAACTGCCGCTGTTCAACCTGCCGGACGAATTGGCATTTTTTCTGCGCAGGGGGCAGGCGGTGTTCGTACCCAAGCTTGCCGTTGGAGGGTTGCTGCGGCTTTTCACCAGTGAAGGGGCTTTTTTAGGCATTGGTGAAGTCACTGATGACGGGATGATCGCTCCAAGGCGTCTGGTGAGGGAGTCGGCAACCTCCGGTCAGCGGTGTGCTTAAATAATAGTGTTGAAAGACGAATTCACCTTGTTTCCAACTCGACTAAACCGTTACAATATACTGTTTACATAGAACGATTATTCTGGAGTTAAGAAATGCCCTATACCACTGTGGAAAAACAGGCTGTCCTGCGGGATTATCAGCGTGCCCCGGGAGACACTGGTTCCCCGGAAGTCCAGGTTGCCTTGATAACGGCCCGCATCAACCACCTTTCTCCGCACTTTGCTTTGCATAAAAAGGATCACCATTCCCGTCAAGGCTTGCTGCGTTTGGTCAATCAACGCCGCAAGTTGTTGGAATATCTCAAAAGCAAGGACGTTGACCGCTACCGCAGCCTGATTGAACGCCTCGGTTTGCGTAAATAGTCACATTATCCCTTGTATCAGGCTTGTAGAAAAAGGAAAAAATAGTGAAACCGATTCGGAAAGAATTTAGCTACGGCGACCACCTTGTTACTTTGGAAACTGGCGAAATAGCACGTCAGGCTGATGCCTCCGTGATGGTGGATATGGATGGCACCGTAGTGCTAGTGACAGCTGTCGGCCTTAAGGAAGTTACGAGGGAGGGCGATTTTTTCCCCCTCACTGTCAACTACCAAGAGAAAACCTATGCAGCGGGCAGGATACCCGGTGGTTTTTTCAAGCGTGAAGGGCGGCCAAGTGAAAAGGAAACCTTGACTTCACGGTTGATTGACCGACCCATTAGGCCATTGTTTTCGGAAGGATTCACTAATGAAGTACAAGTCGTAGCGACCGTGCTTTCCCTCAATCCCGAGGTCGAACCCGACATCCCCTCAATTATAGGTGCTTCGGCGGCACTGAGCCTGTCGGGAATGCCATTCCATGGTCCCATCGCTGCCGCTAGAGTGGGTTACCATGCGGGTAAGTATTTGCTCAACCCGACCAAGACCCAAATAGCCGAGTCAGAACTGGATCTTGTGGTTGCTGGAACCGAAAAGGCTGTGTTAATGGTCGAATCGGAAGCGAAGATGTTATCGGAAGATGTGATGCTTGGCGCGGTGCTTTTTGGGCACGAGCAATTGCAGATTGCAATCAAAACAATCAATGAGCTTGTACAAGAAGCGGGGGTAAATTCTTGGGGATGGACTGCACCCGAGGAGGACGAAGCCTTGCGGCAGGCCGTCGCAGAGGCCTGTCAAGAACAGATTGCACAAGCTTATCGCATTGCCGAGAAATTGGAGCGGCAACAAACACTGAAGGATATTCGCACCGGCGTGGTGGCTGATTTGACCGCTAACGAACAGTTCCAAGCAAAGAATGTGCGCACTGCACTTGAAAGGCTAGAATATGTCACTGTTCGCAATAACATTCTCAATGATGGCAAACGTATTGACGGTCGCGATCTGCGGACTGTCCGCCCCATCAGCATCCGCACGGGGCTACTACCGCGTACTCACGGGTCTGCATTATTCACTCGCGGCGAAACCCAAGCTTTAGTGGTCGCCACCCTTGGTACGGGCCGTGATGCCCAGTTGATTGATGCCATTGATGGGGAATATAAGGATTCCTTCATGCTGCACTATAACTTCCCTCCTTACTGCGTAGGTGAAGTCGGTCAGATAGGCTCCCCTAAACGTCGTGAGATCGGCCATGGCCGGTTGGCCAAGCGCGGTGTGCAGGCGATCATGCCCAATCAAGAAGAGTTCCCCTATGTTGTCCGGGTGGTTTCAGAGATTACCGAATCCAACGGTTCCAGTTCGATGGCATCAGTTTGCGGTGCCAGCTTAGCCTTGATGGACGCGGGTGTCCCCACCAAGGCACCCGTGGCCGGCATCGCCATGGGCTTAATCAAGGAAGGTGACAAGTTTGCCATCCTTTCAGACATTATGGGCGATGAGGATCACCTTGGTGACATGGATTTCAAAGTAGCCGGGAGTGAGCAAGGGGTGACCGCTTTGCAGATGGATATCAAGATTGATGGCATTACGCCTGAAATCATGCGAGTAGCCTTGGACCAAGCGAAAGAAGGGCGTTTGCACATTCTTGCCAAGATGGCTGAGTCGCTGTCCTCCCCGCGTAACGAAATGTCCGATTACGCTCCACGGATTATCAGCTTCACTATCGATCCCAGCAAAATTCGTGAAGTCATCGGCAAGGGTGGGGCTACTATTCGTGCCATTACCGAGGAAACTGGTGCCAGCATTGACATTACGGACGATGGTTTGGTGAAAGTTGCCTCGGTTGACCGGCAGGCGGGGGCGGAAGCCCGACGTCGCATTGAGGCCATCACGGCGGAGGTCGAGGTTGGCAAAATCTATGAGGGCAAAGTCGTGCGCTTGATGGATTTTGGTGCCTTTGTCACCGTATTGCCCGGCAAGGATGGGCTAGTTCATATTTCTCAAATTTCCGACGAACATGTCGAAAAAGTTAGCGACAAACTAGCCGAGGGTGACGTTGTTCGCGTCAAGGTATTGGAAATCGACCGCCAAGGCAGGGTGCGACTGAGCATGAAGGCGGTGGAAGAGGATAAATAAAAATAAAAAAGGGGCTGAAGCCCCTTTTTTATAATGTTGCTACCCATGCCCCAGCGCTCGCCGTCACATGCAAGTTCTGCAGAGCAAGAAAACACCGTCATTCCGGTCATGGATGCCGGACAAATCGGCAGGATAGCCGATTTGCACGGCTTCGCCGCCCGAAGGGGTAGGGACACGGATGTCCCTAATGCATCCAGTGCCATGGACGGTAACTTGCCGTTTGCGAAAATTCTTGATTAAGGTCACTTGCCGTCTCGTGGTTTTTTATTCGCATGGGGTGTTTAATGATACGCAACTTCACTCTTGAATACTGGATCGACAATGGCTCTCCCGGATTACGCCGCAAGCGGGGCTCCATCCGGGCTACAATGCTGAGATTCAATGGTGCGGTGCGTAACATCAGTTATTCTTTGCCATAAGCTAACCAAATGACCGTATCTAACTCCGCATGGCAACCAGCGCATTAAAGATTCGCAGGCTGCTTTCCGAGTAATGCCAAAATCTTTAGCAATAATTACCCGGAATCTACCACATTTGGGATTTAGCTTAAGCGATGCATCCCATTCAGTGAGATAAGCTGTTACTATAAATAGCTCAATAGCTTCCTTAAAAGCGATCTGATAATAGTGAGAAAGATTGTTATCACTGTCGGGAGTATGAAGTATAAGTTTCATATTTCTTGTTTCGTTTTAATTTTTCTGCATGTTGCGATGCATGTGCATCCAAAAAATTCAGGGTCCTGAGTGAGTCGAGTTTGGATTTATTAATAGCCGAAATATAAAAAGGGGGCTGAATCCAGCCCCCTTTTTTTGCCCGTCAAGCTCTTGATGTCATGTACAGCGTTTTCATGTTAAAAGTGAAATATTAACGGACATCCAAAAATCATCGGTCAAGGTAAAGGGTCTGCAAGATCACAAGACCAAACCAATGATTATTCGATGTTGAAAACGCTGTAGTTGATAACGCTGTTTTAGTCGTCCCCGCCAAATATTCCCAAAATTTGCAACAGGCTCAGGAACAGGTTGAAGATTGACACATAGAGTGTGACCGTGGCGAGGATGTAGTTGTTTTCGCCGCCGTGGATGATTTCACTGGTTTGAAACAGGATCATTCCCGACATCAGCAGGATGAACATCGCCGATACCGCGATCTGCAACCCCGGCATGGGGAAGAACAAGGTGGCGATGCTTGCTAGGAATGCGACCAGGATTCCAGCCATCAACATGCCGCCCATGAAGCTGAAATCTTTGCGGCTAACCAGCGCGTAGGCTGAAAGGCCGAAAAATATCAAGCCCGTGCCGCCGAGGGCGGTCATCACCAACTGTCCACCATTGTGGATGCTGTGAATATAGAAATTGAGGATCGGACCCAGCGTCAACCCCAAGAATCCTGTCAACGCAAAAACGAACAGGATGCCCCAGGCGCTGTTACTGAACTTGCTGGTCAAAAACAACAGCCCAAAATACACAACCATTGTGATGATGGTGCCAGGATGCGGCAAGTCCAAGGCCATTGACAGTCCGGCAGTGCCGGCACTGAATAGCAGAGTCATTGCCAGCAAGGCGTAAGTGTTGCGAAGCACCTGATTGACTTCGAGGATGCCCGGCTGGGTGCGGGCTATGCTTTGGTAACGGCTCATAAATCAAATTCCATAGTTGTTAAACACACAGGGTAAGACAGGCAAATGGTACAGCAGTTTCATAATTGTTGCCATCTTGCTGATTGAGGCCAGCAATTCTCATTTTGCCGTAAACCGAAGGGTGTTGAAAACCGAGTCGGTCTTGGAGGCAGTGCCAGGGTCTAGGGATACGCCGTCGAGACCGACTCGGTTTGACCGCCAGGCATGCCAAAATGAGAATTGCTGCATTCGCTTGGCAGGACAGAAGCAAAATTATTTCCGTTTAATAAGTAGATTATAGTAAGATTGCTCGCCTGTTTTGCAACGAAAACCAGGTGATTTTTTTCAACAGCCATTTGAGTGAATAATAATGAAAAAATATGTAGTTGAATTCATCGGAATGTTTTTCTTCGTTCTAGTTGTCGGTTGCACAGTCATCGGTGGCGGGGCCGGGCCGGTTGCTCCGCTTGCCATCGGCTCGGTGTTGATGGTGATGGTATACGCGGGGGGGCATGTATCCGGTGGCCACTATAATCCGGCAGTGACATTAGGCGTTACTTTGCGTGGTCGCTGTACTTGGGCGGAAGCTCCAATCTATATGGCTTCACAACTTTTCGGAGCCGCAGTGGGATCTGTCATTGTCAAGTATCTTGAAGTCAAGGCAAAAGCGCCAACTCCAATGACGCTCGATTTAGGTCCGGCTCTTCTGGCTGAGTTCCTGTTTACGTTTGCCTTGGTTTGGGTGGTGCTGAACTCGGCGACTTCCAAGAATACCGCTGGCAATTCCTTTTACGGGCTAGCCATCGGTTTTACCGTGATGGTGGGTGCCTTTTCGGTGGGCAATATTTCGGGCGGGGCATTCAATCCGGCAATCGCTCTGGCAATATCACTGTTGAATCTTACTGATATTGCCAATCTTTGGGTTTACTGGATACCCGAGTTGCTTGCCGGGGCGGCCGCGGCCTTTACCTTTAGATGGGTAAACTCCGACGATCTTTAAATATTTCTTGCATAAGTGTGGGAGGCTAACGTATGCACATCCCATTAAAATACGATCCCTAGGCAAACAGAGAGTCCACGAAAAGCACGAAAAAAAATGTCGGCCAGGATAGAGCCGCTTGGCGAGCGAAAATTCGGGTTTGTGGTCACGATCTTCGTAGGGGCGGCCGGTTGGTCGCAATACTGTTGAAATAAGCACGCTCACGTAACAAATCGTAGGGCGGCAACCCTTGGCCGCCGGGACAAACCGTGTACCCAGTCGGCATAGGGATGCCGACCTACCCCTTAATTCAACAGTATGGTTGGTCGTCCCTCTAAACAAGCAACTTCAATCCTGGCGGCAGAGCTTCGCCAAAAATCCGCTTTTCATCCGCTTCATCCAGTTCTTTGACTTCTCTGACCATGACTAGCCATGACTCGGGCGCTTTAGCCACGCGTAGCCGTTCCATGATTTTGGTCCGCATGTCCGGGCTTATGTCCCGTTCACGATCTCCGGTCATTCGGGCAAGCAAAGTGGCGGCAAAACCGGCAGTGGCGGTTTTTTTCCAATCAAAATCCAATAGTGCCGACAACCATTCCTCTGCGGTCTCGCGGGTGACCACTCCTTCTATGCCGCCATGGAAGGGAATGCGCGCACCGACCCTGCCCAGAGCCCAGCCGACCTCCGCTGGTTCGCCTGGTTTACCCAAGCGGCTTAACAGCCAGCCGCCTAGTACCGTCTTGTCGGCTAATGGCAAGCGTTCCAGCACAGCGGCTAGGCGCAACATGTCTTCATAACCGCGCTTCTTGCTCAAGGTGGGCAAATTGCCACGCTTGGCTTTCTCTGGGTTGATAAAGTCGGATAATGCGGCAAACAGTCTGCCCTGTGCCTCGGCATTCAAACCGCCCGCAATGCGCCGCCAGAGTGTCCACCATTCGGCCCAGTTTTGGCTTTCGGTCTGGTGCTGCAAACCGAATTCGTAAATTGCCCAGATTTGCTCCACCCGCCATTCGTCCAACGGATAACCGAAGCCGGGGCGTAGGCAATACCCGGTAAGGCTCAACCAGACACGTTCATGGGCATCGGTGCGTCGGCGGTGGGGCAAGCCTTCCAGCAAGGCGGAAAATAATTCGCGTAACAGCGGGGTTTCCCATGAATCGCGCTTGCCCAAAAGTTTTTCAAGTTCTGCCCGCAAGACTTTTATTTGCTTTGAATCAATCAAGCGGGTTTTTTTGCCAAACGCCATCTGGATAATTTCAATGGCTTCTGTTGCCTTGGGGTGGGGCATGTGTTTCGATAATATCTGGGGGGCAATGCTGTGCTGTTGGCGCAGTTGGAATTCTACATCCCAGCGTCGTTGCGAATCGGACGCATCGGCGCATTGGATTTTCAAGGTTCCAATTTCAGTCAGCGAGGCAGCCAGTTGCACCATGACTTCTTCACGGCCTTGGCTGGCTTGACGGTCTAGAGCGACGGCTAAGGGGGGCAATGGAGCAAATTGGCCGTCTTCTATTTCTACGATGTCGCCCGGCTTCCAGTGGGTGTCGGCAATCGAAGAAACCAAATGGAAGCGCACTGGAACGCCTAAAGTCAGGGCAAAGCTACGTCCAGATAGAAATACCTCATGTCCTTCCTCGCTGCCACGCGGCAGGAGACAGACACCCTGCTTAATTTCTTCATTTCCTGTGTCTACCAATAGAAAATAGGTGCGGGCCGAGCCTCCGCCGATTTTGCCTATCGATAAGCCACGCCTTGCCAGTGCGTAAGCGACTGCGCCATGGGCAACGGCTTGATCGGGTCGGCCATTGATCAGGTGTTTGGGTGGTTGTCCATGCCGCCAAACCTGCAGAAGTTCCAGCAAGCGATTGGCGATAATAGGGCTCAGGAACATTCCACCGTTTAATAGCACGGCATCTGGCATAGCCGTATTTTCGCCATTCAAGGCTTCGGACATCGCTAGACGGTGTTGGTCTAGAAATGCTGCCAAGTGCCTGCTGATGGCAGGGTCCGGTGCGTAGGGCAAGCCGAATTCCACCACACCGCTACGTTTGCGCTCAGGCATTTCGTCTAAGCCAGTGAGTGGGAAAAAGCCCTCCAATACCATCTTACGGACATGTTCCCTGTTCAGTTCGGTAGATTTAGACCCGCCAACCAGTTTTGCACCCGCACCCAGCAAGGTGACGGACGCGTGATCCGGGGCATCTTCGCCAAGCAGGCTTTCCTTGGCTAGGCGACACTGTTCGACGACTTGGGAAAGCTCGGCTGCCCTCAAGCGGTGTGCGGATGACAGTTGTTGTTCGACGATATGGGCTAAAGTGAGGTCCAGATTGTCACCGCCCAGCATCAGATGGTCGCCTACGCCGATGCGGGTGAGTTGGGCTTGTCGGTTGCCCGGTTCCACTTTGATCAGAGTCAGGTCGGTTGTGCCTCCGCCGACATCAATCACCAGTAGTAGGCGGACCCCCTCAAGATCGCCGGCTAGATTTTCCCGATGGCTCCAGACCCAGTCGTAACAGGCCGCTTGCGGTTCCTCAAGAAGACGGACATTGCTCAGCCCTGCCATGAGTGCCGCATTTAACGTCAGGCTTCGGGCTGCCTCGTCAAACGAAGCAGGAACGGTGACGACTATTTCCTGTTGTTCCAGAGGGTCGTTGGGGAAACCGTCATTCCAAGCCGACCGCACCTGGGCAAGATAGGAAGCGCTGGCCTCGACCGGCGAAATCTTTGCAACTCCCTCCGCCGCGCCCCAGGGCAGGATAGGTGCGTTGCGATCCACCGCCTCGTGGGACAACCAACTTTTGGCGCTAGTGATAGTGCGTCCATGGGTTCTTGAACCCAACAGCCGGGCCAGTTCGCCGATGATTGGACGGGTTTCTACTTCCCCAGCCTCAGACCAAGGCAGGCGAGTGTCGGATTCCGCCATCTCTCCTGGTGCGGGATGGTAGCGAACCGATGGTAGCAAGGGGAGGGTACTGATTTCGCCTGCACCGGTCAATTGGGCAATGTTGAAAATCTCGATGTCGAGATTACCAGTCTTGGAGGTGTCGGCGTAGGCCACGACAGTATGGGTAGTGCCCAAGTCAATGCCGACGACGTAGCGGGCTTGAAGGTTAGGTTCGGGAGGCATGGGGACCGCTAGGGTTTGGGCTTGAGGAAATTTCACACAATCAAATATTTACAAGTAAGAGAGGTTTTTATTCCATTAAGTTCCTTGTCGGATAAGGTAATATCCAATAAAGAACATCCCATCCAAAGGCCAAGCTGGTGCTTGGCGCTCCCTGAAGGAACGCCAAGCTCCAGCTTGGCAAGGTGATTTGCGAAGAAGGTGTTTGTGATTCTCGTGGACAATTCATTTCGGTTTTGGTGGATTCATTATTGGAAATCACCTAAAGTGTCCTTGAAATGTCGAAATGGTTTCTTGCCATTGATCGCTCGCGTCAAGCAGTCGGCAATCTTACCCGGTTCCAGCGTGTCGATAAAATCCTCCATAATCGAGTAAGTCTCATAGGATTCAAACGGGGTGATATGCAGATAACGGGGGTTGTCCTGAATGTCCTCGGGTATTCCGTAGTCAGGATCGTCCTTAAATTCCTCGTTAAATAAAATCAAAGACCCGGTTTCTCTGTCTAGGGAATATGCACTTTCGGTCATCACAAAGTTTGTGGTTAGTGCGAGAATTAGGTCTGTACGGTCTATGGGTAGTTTTTTCATTTTAAGTGTTTGCCTTATCTAATTTTGCTGGTTCCCAAGCCCCATCTCTCGCCGATATACAAAAGTCCAAGCAAGCTGGAAAAGTCGTCATTTCGGCATGGATGCCGACAAATTCGTCGGGAACGAATTTGGACGCGCGAAGCGCGGGGCGAAGCCCGAACCACATGGATGTGGTGAGCCAATCCAGTCCATGGACGGTAACCAGTCGGCTGTGCAAGTGCTTGATTAAGGTAACTTGCCAGCCCGTAGCGTCATGGACATGGATACAAGGACACCTGTCGCAGCCCATAGTTTGCCATCCTTGGACGCTGGATTCCGGCATCCCTGACCGGAATGACGACGTTCTCTGGTTCCCAAGCTCCAGCTTGGGAACTAGGCTTTGGAAGCTCTGCTTCTTGGTATGCAAAGTAGGCATATTGTTAGAAATCATTAGTGCCGTTTAATTTTTGTCCTAAGCGATAAAACTAACAGTGCCATTTGAAAGGCTCCAAAAATACGGAATATTACATCCAAAATAAATTGTTTGAGAGGTTCGGTATTGCAGATCGGATAATTCTCATTACAGCATTTTCAACATCAAAGAGTTACTTTGTAGTGGGTATGATAGCACAGGTTATTCGGTTAACATGAAGGTTTAACGGAATGTCTGTTTTAGGTATATTTTTAAGATGAAAATGCTGTATATCAAGATTTCTCTATGCTTCACATACCTTTTGCAGAAATGTATGCCAACCAATCATTTAAACGCGTATAATAATGCACCTATGGGCTTCCCTCAATGCGGTAGGGCGCAACAGGCTTGTTCCGTCGTTTTGGCAGCGTCTTTTGTTGACCGTCAAAACGGCCTATGTGCCATTTTTTTCACCGCTAGGAGTCCCGATTTGCATTCATGTACAGCGTTTTTTCTTAACAAAGGAAAATAATAATAGACACTCATTCAAACTATCCTGTGTGTCTGTGCTTTGCAAAATGGTATAACCCAACAAGTAACTATTCGATATTAAAAACGCTGTATGTATAGTATTTGTCAGGTAATGAAAAAGGCAATACCTAACAAATGAGCCATTAGTTTGGCGTTGACAACTGGTGTTGTCAGGTGCAATGTATGAACAATGGTTTTGCTGTTGTGTCACGATGCTTTTAAATTATGTGGATTTTGATTTTGAATTGGCTACCAATATGCACTTCTACCCGAAGCAGGACCTTCTCCGCCGCATTCCCAGGCTGGAACCCTCGTCGCCATACACAAGTCCGGGCAAGCCGGAAAAGCCGTCATTTCGGCAGGGATGCCGAAATCCAGGCCATGGACGGTAGCCAGTCGGTTGTACAAGTGCTTGATTCAGGTAACTTGCCAGCCCGTAGCGTCATGGACATGGATACAAGGACACCTGTCGCGGCCCATAGTTTGCCATCCCTGGACGCTGGATTTCGGCATCCCTGCCGAAAAGACGGGCCTCCAACACTTGTGTATAACGATAAGATCTGGAGCTTGGGAACGAGAACAAAAGGCCCATTGGGTGATTTTACACCCAGCGGGACTTGTGTTGACGACGAGCATAAAACTTTTCCTTGCCTACAGGAACCCGCTACAATCAGCCTGAAAGATGTTTGCCCCAAACCACGCAACTTCCAGCTACCCCTTACTACGATGGAACCACCGCCATGAGCGAAACCACAAACCAAGAAATCCCCAATTGGGCGGAATTGCACGCCATGATATCGGAGTTGTCAAAATCGCAGAAGGAAACCGACCAAGAGATGAAAGAAACCAGCCGCTTTATCCGTGAACTGGGTAAGCAAATCGGTGCATTGGGTAACAAATTCGGCAGTTTCACCGAGGGGATGGCACTGCCGGCGATGAACAAAATATTCAGGCAAACTTTTGGCATGGATGTTGTCAGCCCTCGATTGCAGGCTTGGAAGGACGGCGAGTGTTTGGAGATGGATGTGCTGGCCTATGCGAACGGCGAGGTGAACACGGCCTTTATCGTCGAGGTGAAAAGCCATCTGCGCGAAGACAGCATTACGCAATTGCTCGACATTTTGCACCGCTTCCCCAAGTTTTTCCCTGAGCACAAAGGTAAGAAGCTGTTTGACATCCTTGCGGCGGTGGACATTCCCGAGCGGCTTAGAAACAGGGTGTTAAGCCAGGGTTTGTATCTAGCCCGCATCCAAGACGAGGCATTTGAGGTAGAGATACCGAAAGATTTCCAGCCCGTCGATTTCAGCGTTTAGTCATCAACTGATATTGCACAACCGCGTAGGCCGTAGCCCGGATGGAGCCGCTTGCGGCGCAATCCGGGTGTGTGACCACGTTCTCCCGGATTGCGCCGCAAGCAGCTCCATCCGGGCTACATGTTGAGATTCAAAGGTACGTTGCGCGAAACCAGTTATTTAAACGGCCATAGCGACTTTTTCACGGGTTGTCCTTCATCACTCGATTCCCCTGTGTTGTCTTCCAATTCCTCCCCAGCCTCTACCTCCTCATCCAAAAACTCGACGGGGTTTTCAGGCACTTCGTCAAAACTGGAAGGTTCGTCAGAGACTGGGGTTTCCCCGGCGCGGACATCGAATTCCACTTTCCAGCGCTCGCCGTTGCCGGTGGCGACGGCTTCAAGTTGCAGGGTGCCCACTTCGGTCACTTTGGCGGCGAGGTGGACGGGCACGACTTCGCCGGGTCGGCGGTTTTCAGACGACAGATGAACTTCGATTTCGTTGAGTTCCCGCAACTCGTCCTCGTCCCAGTAATCTAGGCGGGTGCCGACCACGTCGTCGCGGCGCACGTTGGAGCCAAAAAAGCGGAAACGCACGGGTTCGCCAACCACCAGCCCAAATTCGTCGTGGGGCAGTTCCACGCCAGTGCCTTCTTCCATGCCGAAGGGGGCAATGCACAAGGCTTCCAATGGCGGCGGGAAGCCAGGGACCGCCGGCATTGCGCTCTCCACGCCGACATAATAGGCTGCCGCCGTACCGCCCCGGATGCGCACGCCCTTGCCTTGGCGGACATAACCGTAATAAGCAGCACCCCGCGCCACAGCCAAGTCCAGGTCGGCACCGGCCAGCAGGCGGGCTTCGGGAGCACCCTCCCCGACGAGCCAATTATTGAGCACTTCTAGCAGTCGGTGGGCAAGGGAGTCGGATTTGAACACGCCCCCATTCAATAACAAGGCCGTGGGGTGTATGAAAGTCGCATCGGGCGGCGGGTTGAAGCCAGCAAGTTCTTCGGTTGCATTGACTTGCCTAGCGAGAAAAGCGGCCACATGGCAGGTGATGCGGGCATCTTTGGCGTAGGGTAGGCCAAGGGTGGTCAAGCCGCTACGCGTCTGCGCCGCCGGTCGGTCGGAGGCTTTGACCTTGGGGAAAAAGCCTTCCACTAGGGTACGGCTGACTTCATCGCGGGTCAGTGCGGTGCGAAGTGTGCCGCCAATTAACGAGGAACCACGGCTAGGGACGACTACAGCGACTTCCTCCGCGTCCGGGTCGGACAACAGGGTTTCTTTGGCATCGCGGCAACCATGCATCAAGGCTTGGATCTGCCATGGCTCCAAGCGCTTGCCTTCTTTTTCCATCTTCATCTTCAGGACATAGGCCAATGCCAAGTCCATGTTATCGCCACCCAACAGAATATGGTCGCCGATGGCAATCCGGTTAAGCACCAAATTGCCACCGTCCTCGGTGACGGCAATCAGGGATAAGTCGGTCGTTCCGCCACCCACATCGACGACCATGATGACATCGCCAGGTTTGGCCTGCTTGCGCCAGCCCCCTTCACTGGCTTGGATCCAACTGTAAAGGGCAGATTGAGGTTCCTCTAGGAGGATCGCTTGGCGCAGCCCCAAGGAATGGGCCGCCTCCACGGTCAGTTCCCTAGCCGCCGGGTCGAATGAGGCGGGTACGGTGATGACCAATTCTTGGTCGCTCAACGGGTCGTCAGGGAATTGGTCGTTCCAAGCATCGCGCATATGCCGCAGGTAATCGACGGAAGCTTGAAACGGCGAAATGCGCGGCACTTCTTCCGGTGATTGCACTGGCAGAATGTCTGATCGGCAGTCTACACCGCTGTGGCATAGCCAACTCTTGGCACTGGAGACTAGGCGGATGGGCGTTTTGCTGCCTAGTTGGCGGGCGATTTCGCCAACCACGGCCTCGGGCGCATCGTCCCAAGGCAAAGCGATGTCGCCTTCGGCCAGTTCCGATTCGTGGGCTTGGTAAACGAAAGAGGGCAATTGGTATTTTTCGCCAACCAAACCGGGACTGGTCAGTTGGGGGATCGGCAACACATGCAATGGGGCATGTTCGCCGTCGCATTGGCTCAATTCCAAATAGGATACGACGCTGTTGGTCGTTCCCAAATCGATGCCTACGGAAAAACGGGAATTTTCGCTCATAGCTCGACCTCCGCAGGAGCGACGATTTTCACATTATGGCCTTCAGTGATTTTAGGCAGCTTAATCTCGGTCGCCCTCCAACCGCGATGCACCAGAGTACCCGTAAACGGGGCAGTGCCTATGATATTGCCGGTGATGCGGATGCTGCCCGCGTCGAATCCTTTGGGTAGGGTGATGCGTTTGCCTTCGGGTTCCGTACGCACAGGGTCCAATACAAAATGTTGGCGCAGCACTTTGCGGCAACCCTCGTGAACGACCCGCGCCGCCGCGCCGATGTCAGCGTCTGAATATTGGCTGACATCTTCTTGGGCAAAGTCGATAAAGCGGGCCTCTTTTTGTAGCAAACCTAAAAGCTGCAATGCGGCGTCGGGGGTATACTCCTTGATGACAACGGTTTCCGGTTTGACGCGCAGCGGTTCTGGTTTGGTTTCGGGGATGGCCACTTTCG
>QJPH01000412.1 GCA_003242955.1 Candidatus Methylumidiphilus alinenensis | reverse complement strand
GGTGTCGGCGTGACACAGATGCCATTTTGCAGCACCTGCGGTGAAGTGCAAGTGGGTGTCGGAGTGACACATAAGTTGTTTTGCAAGACTTGAGGTGGAGTACAAGTCGGTGTAGTACTAATATTAATTGTGGTGGTTATAGAACCAAGCCATAAAGAACTATCCAATGGATTTGAATTTGTTGGAGTGGCAACCAGATAAAAGGTATATGTCCCTTTAGGCAAACTTTCTGGAATGGATAAAGAATAAAAATTGGGTGCTTGTATATTGGCAATTGGGAAAGCTTTAAGGATTGGTGTAAGTGTTGCATCCCAAGTAAGATTGGGGGCCAGTGTAAATATTGAACCATCAGGTAAAACGACCGCCACATAGACATCGCTAAGTACATTAGCGTCATCGTTGGACGGTACAATACCACCCGATAACTTCAATGTATCACTAGGCACGTATACTGCTTGGTTTGTTGACAATGATAATGTTACAGCTTGTAATGACGGAACAAAACTCGCAATTAAGAAGACTGCCAAAAAATGTCTAATGAATGTGCGCATAAGTTTTATAACTCATCATCTTCTGAATTACGCAGATCAGCCACAGTCAAACACACCTCTTCGCGTTGCATGCGACATTAAAGGTCCCGATTACCAAGTTGATTTAGCCAGATATGAAAAACCGTCATCTACCAGAACTAACGAATAATTTATCGCTTTGGCTTAAAAATCGCAAGTTAGGGTAAGCTGCGCGTACCTTATAAAATAGCAATCGTGCGCAAAGCATAATTATGCGAAAACCCGCTTTTTCGAGGTACAAGGGCGGAACCATGGACGGGTTCCGCCGTATGCTTTGCGGTTGTTCCCATCCGGCGGATCACATCCCTGTATCCGCCTTACGGATTACACAAGTCCCACCGAGCAAGAAACGTTACAACATAAAACAACGAAATTTTATAACTAAAAATAGAGCTAAACTGAGCGCAGCAACTGCCGCGTGAGGAAGTGCCACATGTGGCCAGAACATAATCCAAGCCAATCGAGCTATCCCACCAGACTGAAAGCTTTTGTTCCAAGATAAACTGATTTGTAAAGCACAATCCAATTTTTTTTGCCTCGAAAGTATTCTTCTATTTCCCATGCGCGATCATAGTAGGCATATTGGAAGGTTTTCCAGCTAGCTTCGATATACCAAAACAGAAGTGCGCTAAAGCAAGCGACCATCAAAACAGCAGGTTTTTGGGTTGCGAAAAAGCCAGCAATTGTAACTAAGCTAAATGTCACGCTCCACGCCTTGATAGTCAGGGCCCTTCCGTCGAAGTCTTCGATTACTTTCTGCAAATGAAGATACTCGGCTTGAAGAGCATTTCTTAGTTGCTCCTCGTTCATTTTCTACTCCCAGTTTCTAACGTGGACCTTAGGGTATCAACATCAACACTGACCGGCAATGTAGCCCGTCCTATTTCTTCCAGCAAAATAAGGCGCAACTTGCCATCCACGTTCTTTTTGTCCACCGCCATCAATTCCAAAAATCTATCGGCATCCAAATTCGTCGGCGGGGTGGTCGGCAAACGGCAACGCTGAAGGATATGCTCAATTCGCGATACATCGTCATCATTTAGCCAGCCTAGCCGACGGGATAGGTCGGCTGCCTGGCACATGCCGATGGCAACCGCCTCGCCGTGCAGAAAAACACCATAGCCCATGCCGGTTTCGATGGCGTGGCCGAAGGTGTGCCCAAGATTCAACGTGGCGCGTTCGCCGGTTTCCCGCTCGTCGGCGGCGACCACTTCGGCTTTGTTGGCGCAAGAACGTTCAATGGCGTGGGCTAATGCCTCGGCATCGCGCATTAACAAGGCTTCGATATTATCTTCCAGCCAACTAAAAAATTGTGCGTCGCGAATTAGCCCGTATTTGATGACTTCTGCCAGTCCTGCGCTTAGCTCCCTGTCGGGCAAGGTGTTTAACAGAGACGTGTCGGCCAATACGCATTGCGGTTGGTAAAAGGCACCAATCATGTTTTTTCCCAACGGATGATTAACCGCCGTTTTCCCACCCACGGACGAGTCTACCTGCGCCAATAATGTGGTGGGTATTTGCATGAATGGTATGCCGCGTTGATAGCAAGCGGCAGAAAAACCGGCCAAGTCGCCTATGACACCGCCACCTAGGGCAATGAGGGTGGCGTTGCGGCTGAATTTTCGGCTTAGCAATTCGTCGAAAATCTGCATGGCGGAAGCCATCGTTTTGTAGGATTCACCATCGGTCAAAATGACTTGGGCAATTTGCCTTCCAGCCAAATTGGCAAGAACCCTGCCTAAGTATAATGGTGCGACAGTTTGGTTGGTAACGACCATGACTTGCGACGAATGGATATGGCGGTCGTAAAATTCGGGTTCGCCGATTAGGTTTGGGCCAATGTAGATGGGATAACTGCGTTGACCAAGGTTTACGTTCAGCGTTTTCATCTTACAGCGTTCTCAACATCAAATAGTTACGTGATAGTGGGTATGATAGTGCAGGACATTCGGTTAACTTAAAGGGTTAACTGTATATCCATTATTAGTTATACTTTAAAGATGAAAACGTTGTAATACCGAAAGCTGGAGCTTCCAAGACGTAAGCGTTCACTCCCCCGCTTTTTCCTGGGAGTGCGGCCATCTTGGCCGCCATTTCAGCGGACGAGACGCCCACGCTCCCAGGGGGGGAACGCTTACCAACCATAACCCTATTAAGTAACCATTTGATGTTGAAAACGCTGTAAGGCTTTGAGGATATTTCGCACGGAACCGCGACTGGAATATTCGCTCGTATCGACGATAAAATCCGCGATGGAATGGTAAATTGGGTCGCGAACTTTGAGGAGTTCCTCCAAACGTTCGCGGGGATTTTCTGTTTTCAAGAGAGGCCGGTTGGAATCTCTTTGAGTACGTTCCAGTTGTGTGTCCACAGGGCATTGCAAGTAGACCACGAACCCTCGCCGGCGTAAGATTTGCTGATTCTCGGGTAGTATGACCGAACCTCCCCCGGTTGCGAGAACAATGGGGCTTTGGGCTGTCAAATCGGCTAGAATTTCCGCCTCGCGCTTTCTGAAACCCAACTCGCCTTCATATTCGAAAATCATCGGGATGCTGACACCGGTGCTTTGCTCAATTTCCTTGTCGCTGTCTAGGAACTCCACCCCAAGAGATTTCGCCAAAAGCCTTCCTATCGTCGTCTTGCCTGCGCCCATCGGCCCAATAAGGAAGATGTTTCCGTTGACTTTCATAGATTGTTGAAAACTGGCATGGTTCAACGTTGCCCTAGATTCTGCTTAATAACCTTGGGGGTGATGAAAATCAACAACTCAGATTTGTTGTCCTGTATGGCGTTATAGCGAAACATAAAGCCAATGCCTGGCAAGTCGCCGAAAAAAGGCACTTTGTTGGTGCTAGTGATTTTGGTGTTGTCATAAACACCGCCTAGAACCACAGTGTCACCATTGGTGACTTGCACCGTGGTGTTGATCTCGCGGGTGTCGATTTCGGGGTTTCCGTTAATGACAACGCCATTTGGGTTGTCTTTCTTTATCATCAATTCCATTCTGATATTATCGTTTGGAGTGATGTGGGGGGTGACATCCAACTCCAATACGACATCCTTGTATGAAACACTAGCCACGGTTGTGGCCGTGCTACCCGACGATACGGGGATTTGGTTGCCCTGCTTGATGATAGCCTTAGTCTGGTCGGCTGTCATCAGCCTTGGGTTGGATATGATTTCACTCCTGCCCTCCGCTTGCGCAGCGGAAAGTTCCAAGTTGAGCAGATAGTCGCCGACTTTCAGCACGGTCACGCCTAGCGTTGCAGGGGTACCGGCTATCGCTCCCGCCGCGCCAAGATCCGACAATGCACTGGCAGTGGTAAAAAGAGAATTGGACGAAGTCACACCATTGGTGGTTGAAGTCGGAACCGTTGGCGTCGCGTTATTGGGCAGAGGCACTGTACCGTAATTAGTCTGGACATTAGCGGACGAGGCCGCCGGGTTCACCGAGAAACGGCTGCCTAACTCACGGGCAAAGCTGTTGCTGGCAATCACGACGCGTGCTTCAATCAATACTTGGCGAATCGGAATATCGAGTTGCTTGACTAAGTCCCGTATTCTTTCTAGGTTTTTGGTGGTGTCTTTGACAATGATTTGATTGGTCCTCGCATCTACCGTGACATTGCCGCGTGTGGAGAGTATCGACTGGCTGACATCCAGACTCGTCGTTGAGGCGACGGTTGGGGCGGCCATCGCGCCCTGTTGCCCGGTCACCACGTTGGTCCTTGCCATTGTGCCAACCAATACTTTCTTGATGTCTTCGGCGTTGGTGTAGTTGACTTGGATGATCTCGGTCTTAAGTGGTTCGAGTTCTTCAACCACCTTTTGCTGTTCCAATTCTTCCTTGATCTGCTTATTCAGTTCATCCAAAGGTAAGATTTGAATGATGTTGCCCTCTTGACGCTTACCCAAATTCTTCGACTTCAATACCAAAGCCAAAGCTTGGTCCCAAGGCACATCGTTGAGTCTAAGGGTTACATTGCCCCCGACGGTGTCGCTGGCAACCAGGTTCAAACCATTCGGAGGAAATTGCTCTTTGGTGAAATCGGCAAGAATTTGCAACACTGACCGAACCGGAATATCTTGGAAATTGAGCGATAATTTTTGACCGCCATAAGCGAACGTTTTCTTCTTGGCCTCTTCCTTCTCCACGGTAGTCAAGGGACGGAATTCAATAGTCAATAAATTTTCCGACTGGTACGAGGAGTATTCAAAGTCCTCGGTCGAGGGAGTGATAGTCAGCTTGGCTCCATTGTTGTCTTCCGTTGCATCAATGTACTGAACGGGGGTGGCGAAGTCCATGACATCCAACCTCCGCGCCAAATTTGAAGGTAGTCTCGCAGACGGAAAGTAGGCGACCACTTTACGGCCCTCTTCGCGAGTGTCCGCTATCATCGTTGGATTGGCGAGCGTAACCAGGATTCTCCCCTCGCCTTTCTCACCACGACGAAAATCAAGATTAAGGATGGATTGGCCCAAAGGGTATGCGTCAGATCCTGGCCTGACCGGGGAGTGGGCGGCGGTTAAAATTTGCCTTGTAGGTTCTGTTGTGGACCAAGTCTTGCCCTTCTGCAATGTTACAAAGATATTGTTCCCTTCAACTCTTGTGTTAAAAGGGACCGATTTTAAAAGATTAACCACAACGCGGGTACGGTCTGCCACCGCAATCGCTTGAAGGCTCTGTACCCCTCCTGAACCAACAGGGAATAATTTTTTCCCCAATTTATTGGATACCCCAGGAAGGTCCAAGGCAATGCGCGCGGGGTTGTCAGTATGGAACACACGAGGTGAAAATGCAGGCCCGCTTAGGGACAATTGGATTTGCAAGCTGTCACCGGGCAGGGTCGTGAAATCAAGTGAAAGCAGTTCTAGCGGATCAGCGTTGGCGAGGGAAAACCTAGTCAATAACAGCAACACCCAGATGGAGTGCCTTATGCCTTTGGGCAGATATTCTCCCAAGCAAATCAATTCCAAAGTTTTTTTCATTTTTTTACACTATTCGCTTCAGTCAACTCAAGGGCTGCTTTGCGCTCGCGCCATCCCCCGGTACTCTCGGGTATGATCTCAAGCAGTTCTATCTGACTTTCTTTGATGCGAATGATTTTACCGTAATTGCGGCCCATGTGATTGCCGACACGGACACGGTGTATGGTTCCGTCACTCGCCCTGACCAATCCCCATAATTGGCCTTCTTGGTTGATCGTTCCAACCATGCGCAGTGAATCGAGTTCATAAGTCTCCAATTCTTCCCTGGCGCGTGTAGTGTCTGGGCGCACGCCATTGTCTCCCTTGGATTCCTCGGGCATTTCGATTTTATCATTCTGCATGAATGGATCCCGTATATCATCGGGTTTGAACAAAAATGGCTCCACGGTTTTAATTTCAGGCAGAGGTTCAACTGTGCCTTTTTGTCTTTTTTTGACGCTAGTCACCCAGTCTCTCAGGTCGCTGAAATTATTGTCCCCGCAAGCCGAAAGCGTTGCCGCAATGAGGGCTATGGCTAAACGCCTATGATAAGTCTGATTGGGAGGTTTTCTCAAATGTTTATGCATCATTACTGCTTCTTGCTTTTCTTGTCTGGGTTTGCAGTTACACCCCCGTCTTCCAGATAACGGTAGGTTTTGACTAGCACTTCCATGACCAAGGGCTTGTTTTTCATTCCTGCAGACTGATCCTTTCTGGAGGTGATTTTAATGTTATGAACTGTCACAATCCGAGGCAAGGCCGCCAAGCCACTAATGAAAGTTCCAAATTCCATATAAGAACCTAGCACTCTGATATTTATAGGAAGTTCAGCGTAAAAATCTTTTTTTGTTTCATTGTCCGGCTTGAAAAGCTCAAACTCTAACCCGCTTGCCAACCCCGTTTGGGAGACATCAACCAATAAATCGGGAACTTGAGTTTTATCGGGCAATTGCCGCAATAGATCGCCAAAGGATTTTTCTATTTCATCAAGTTGTTGCCGGTACTCCTCAAGGTTGACTGCTTTTTTTTGCTTGGTTTCGAAAACAGTTTTCAATTCATGTTCTTGGTCAGATTCCTTTTGCAACTCGGACAGTTGGTCTTGGGTATCTAAATAGTAGGCCAATCCTACAATAAGAAGGCATAGCACTAGCACGACGACTATTTTTATCGGAGTTGGCCATGAGCCTATTTTGTTGATGTCTAAATCAAGGTTGGACAGATTCATGATGCGCCTTTTCTTTTGTCTTCTGTCTTTTCAGTTGCTTGCTTAATCTGAAGCGTAAACCTGCTCTGACGCTCTTTCCTGTTGTCTTTGCTTTCGACCTTAGTCTCGATAATATTGAGTACGGGATCCTTCAGCCAAGCAGAGGACTCTAGGTTGCGCATGTAAGCCGAAATCCGCGCATTGGATTGAGCCATACCGTTGACGATTAGGTTTTTATCTGATTGACTCAAATCTGTTAAATAAAGCCCTTCGGGAATTGTGCGCCCAAGCTCGTCAAAAAGATGGACAATTTCCGGTCGGCTTGCCTGAAGTTCCTGAATTACTTCCATTTTGGCGAGAAGGCGTTTTCTCTTGATTTCGAGATCCTGGATTTCCTTGATCTTACTATCCAACGAGGCTATTTCAGACTGGATATATTTGTTGCGCTCACTTTGATAATCGATCCTCGAATTGATATCGAGATGCAATAGAAGCAACAACAACAAGGTAATCAATACCCCGAAAGCTGTCACGGTTATAAAGTCCTTTTGCTGTTGCCTGCGAAGTTCCGCTCGCCAAGGGAGAAGATTTAGGTGTGCCATCAGTCGAAACTCCGTAACGCCAAACCGCAGGCCGTCAACATTGCCGATGAATCATTGCTTACATTAATAGGCTTTACCCGGCCCGAAAGCGACATGTTGGCGAACGGGTTGGCGATAATTGTCGGGATATTAAGGGTTTGTTGGACAAAATGTTCGATCCCGGCAATCGAAGCGCAGCCACCGGCAAGCACTAACTGATCGATGCCCTTTTGGGAGGAGGATGAAAGGAAAAATTGCAAGGCACGACCGACTTGCTGAGCCAATGCTTGCTTGAAAGGGTCTAGCACCTCAGGAAGGTAATTGTCCGGCAAGCCGCCTACTTTCTTGGCCAGGCCGGCTTCCTCATAGGACAGGCCATAGCGGCGTTGAATTTCCTCCGTAAGCTGCTTTCCGCCGAATGCCTGTTCACGCGTATAAACATGGCGGAAGTTGTGCAGCACATTAAGCGTTGTCATCGTAGCGCCAATATCGGCGATGGCAACTGTTATTTGTGCGCCGCCTTCAAGCAACCTGTCGGCGATCAGCGGGAATGCGTTTTCCAGCGCATAGGACTCAATATCGACGATTATTGTCTTAAGCCCCGCCAATTCCATGGCAGCGACACGGTCTTCAACATTTTCCTTTCGTGAAGCGACCACCAAAACATCCAACAAATCCGAGTTTTTTTCATTGATGCCCTGTATTTCGAAGTCCAAGCTCACTTCATCCAATGGATAGGGTATGAATTGGTCGGCTTCAAGCTCGATTTGAGCTTCCATCTCATCATCACTAAGGTTGTTCGGTAAGCTGATTACCTTAGGTATGACAGCGGAAGCAGCCACCGCCACGGCCACATGCTTCAATTTGGTGCCAGACTGGGCGACCACGGCCTTGACGCAGTTGCCAATCGCTTCCACGTTGACTATGGTTTTTTCCACAACCGCATCTTGAGGCAAGGGGACCACCCCAAAGCTTTCTACGCGATAGCGGGAATCAATTTTGCTCAGCTCAAGCAACTTTACAGCGGCGGTGCTGATATCGATGCCCAGCAAGAGCGGCTTTTTACGCCTTAAAAATATCATGTCGAAGATCCTTAGCGTTTTCCCCTGTATCAAAGGCGGTAATCGCAAGTTTAGCGATTACAGTCTAGGCCTGTCGATAAGACTTTCACGGGATTTAACCGTGTTCCTGTAGTATATTATCACCGAAAGATTCCTATCAAAAAAAAATTAGGCTCGCGGGTCGCCTTGGGCAACCTGCGAGTGATGCGCATCAATCCAAACTTTAAAGATAAGCGAGTGGTTAGAACCCAGATCAAAACACGTAGATCCAGTCATCTTCGCAGCCTTGCCCTTCTCTTGTCTTTTGTTGTTTTGGGTACGGTGATTGTGGGCGGAGTTGGTTCCTACGCTTTGTACCGCTACATTGAGCCGCAATTGCCGGATATTGATTCGCTGTTGGATGTCAGGTATCAGATTCCTATGAGCGTATATAGCCGGGACGGCAAACTAATCGGCCATTTTGGCGAAAAAAAGCGAAGCCCGATGAACTACGCAGAAATTCCGCGATTAACCATACAGGCGTTCCTGGCAGCCGAGGATGATCGGTTTTTCGAGCATCCTGGGGTGGACTACCAAGGATTGCTGCGGGCTGTCTATGAGTTTGTCCGCACTGGAGAGAAAAGGCAAGGGGGAAGCACCATCACCATGCAGGTGGCGCGAAATTTTTTTCTGAGTAGTGAAAAAACCTTCTTCCGCAAGGTCACGGAAATCATGCTTGCCATGAAGATCGAATCCAAACTAACCAAAGAACAAATTCTTGAATTGTACCTTAACAAGATTTACTTCGGCCAACATGCCTACGGAATTGATGCGGCGGCGCAGGTTTACTATGGTAAACATATACCCGAACTGACCTTGGGCGAAACTGCCATGATTGCAGGCTTGCCCAAGGCACCTTCCACTTTTAATCCTGTTGCCAATCCCGAGCGCGCATTGTTGCGTAGGGACTATGTGCTGAGGCGGATGTTAGCGCAAGACTATATTGATCAAGCGCAATACAACGCGGCAATTGAGGAGCCTGTGAGCGTCAGCCTGCATTTTCCCGTCATCGAACTGGATGCGCCGTACACGGCAGAGATGGTGCGTAGCGAAATGTATCAACGTTATGGCGACGAAGCCTATACCAATGGCTATAAGGTTTACACAACTATCGACAGCCATTTGCAAACGGTTTCCGACAAGGCAGTGCGGCAGGCATTGCACGAGTACGACGAGCGCCATGGCTACCGGGGGACGAAACTGCACATCGACTTGAAAACATTCAAAACCGACAAAGAATGGGACGAACAGTTGGCCAATACCCCTGAGGAGGGCGATACGGTGCCTGGCATTGTCCTGTCCGTGAAGGAACGCTCGGCGGAAGTTTATCTGGGCCGGTCGGGAATCGTGCAACTTAATTGGGATGGCATGAAGTGGGCGCGTAAATTCCTCAACCAAGATTCCCAAGGGGCCTACCCACATAGCGTAAAAGATATGATTAAACCCGGTGAAATCATTCGCTTGCGGTTGATGGACAACGGTGAATGGGGACTGACGCAAACCCCTAAAGTCGAAGCGGCATTAGTTGCCATTGATGCCAAAAATGGCGCGATTTTGTCCATGTCCGGTGGGTTTGATTTCTACCACAGCAGTTTCAACCGCGTTACCCAAGCGCAACGCCAACCGGGTTCTGGCTTTAAACCGGTGCTTTATGCCGCAGCCTTGGATGCAGGTTACTCACCTTCCAGTGTCATCAACGATGCCCCTATCTCATTCCATGACCCTTCACAGGCAGGGGGGGAATGGAGGCCGCAGAATTTTAGCGGTCGCTACTATGGGCCAACCCGGTTGCGCGATGCTCTAGTAAAATCAAGAAATTTAGTGTCTATCCGTCTGCTGAGGGAAATTGGCTTGGACAAGGCGATAGAAACCGCCAAAATGTTCGGCTTCGTCGATAGCGAACTGCCAAGATCCCTTACTTTGGCGCTGGGAAGCGGAAGTGCGACACCTCTTAGAATGGCGCAGGTTTTTGCCGTTTTTGCCAATGGGGGCTTCCGGGTCGAACCTTATCTGATTGAACGCATTGAAACCCAAGACGGCGGAATCGTATTTCAGGCCACCCCTTTGGTTGCCTGCCCGAATTGCGACGATGAGGAGAACAAGCCGGCCAACGAAGCTCCGCGTGTTCTAACGCCCCAAGTCCATTTCATGATGAATTCCATGTTACAGGATGTTGTCCGCTACGGAACCGCAACCAAAGCCTTGGAACTAAAGCGTTCCGACATTGCAGGTAAAACCGGAACTACCAATGAACAGCGCGATGCCTGGTTCAATGGCTATTCCCCCGGTATGGTCGCTGTCAGTTGGTTGGGCTTCGATTCACCAAAACCCTTGGGGGAAGGCGAAACCGGGGGCCATACGGCTTTGCCAATGTGGATGTACTTCATGAAAGAAGCACTCAAGGACATTCCCGAAGCTGGTTTCACATCGCCGCAAGGTTTGGCGGATGCGCGCACCTCGCCTATAGCCAAGGGAAGAGGTGCAAACGGCATGGACGAATACTATTCGCATGGTCAAGCATCAAAACGTTCCTCCGCACACCTAAAAAAGAAACCGAAGAAAGCCAAACCAATAATCGATTCCGACGAAGATGCCATGCCTGGAGATGGAGGTGGCGGTTCAGGCGATGGTGGCGGCTATTCGCCACCATCGAGAGAGAGCGGTGGCAAGAGCGTCGAGCCGTTGTTTTAACTAAACATACTCACCATGGCGTTTGAAGATCGGCTGAGGACACGTATAGCCTTGGAGGCCGCCCGTATCATGGCCGAGGAAGGCATTGATGAACCCGGTCTGGCAAAAAGAAAGGCTGCTGCCCGATTGGGTGTGGCAGACCATCGCAATTTGCCCCGCCGGGAAGAAATCGAAGCGGCGCTGGTTGAACACCAGCGTTTGTTCGGTCATGACTACCAGCCGCAACACCTGGCAAAGCTTCGTACTCTGGCGCTTGAGGCAATGCGGTTTTTGGCAGTGTTTTCCCCCCTATTGACGGGGAGTGTTTGGAGCGGAGGCGCGGGGAGGCACAGCCCCATACGGCTGTATTTGTATCCGCCAGCCCCCGAAGACGTGATCCTTAAATTAGTGAACGCACATATTCCTTACGAGGAAAAATCCCATAGCGTGTCGCGTGATGCGGAAACCCTGTCTGCTCAACCGTCGCTGCATTTCTACGTTGACGAAGTCAGGGTTGAGCTATTGTTGCTACCTTCGTCCTGGAAAGGCTACAACTTGCACAAAAAAGGGGGCGTGTTGCCGGGGGGGGGCATTAAAGAATTGCAGAGGTTGATGGGGTTGGAACCGTAGGGGCGGGTTCCAAACCCTCCCAGTGATTCCAAACCCGCCCCTACGACCACACATATTATAGAAAAGCAATGACAGCACTTAAAAACGATTGTTTTATCCGCGCCCTGTTGCGGAAACCCGTGGGTTACACCCCCGTATGGATGATGCGCCAGGCCGGACGCTATCTTCCCGAATACCGCCGGGTACGCGAAAAGGCCGGGAGTTTCATGAATCTATGCACCAACCCGGAACTCGCTTGCGAAGTCACTCTACAGCCATTGGATCGTTTCCGCCTAGATGCCGCCATCCTATTTTCCGATATTTTGACCATACCCGATGCCATGGGCTTGGGTCTGCATTTTATCGAAGGGGAAGGCCCACGTTTCAGCCGACCCATACGAACCGATGAGGATATCAACGCACTTATCGTACCCGATCCAGAAGAGAAGTTGTGCTACGTCACCGATGCGGTTCGCCTGATTCAACGGGAGCTGCAAGGCAAGGTGCCGCTGATCGGCTTTTCCGGCAGCCCTTGGACGCTTGCAACCTACATGGTAGAAGGCGGCAGCAGCAGGGACTTCCGCAAGCTTAAAGCCATGCTCTATGACCAGCCCGACCTCCTGCATGTATTGTTGGGTAAGTTGGCCGATGCCGTTGCCGCCTACCTGAACGCACAAATCGCCGCGGGGGTCAACGCGGTCATGCTGTTCGATACTTGGGGCGGTTCATTGACCACAGGGCAATACCAAGATTTTTCGCTCCACTACGCCGAGCGCATATTAAATCAACTTAAACTCAAGCAAAACGGCCAGGTCATACCGGCAATACTCTTCACTAAGGGTGGTGGCTTGTGGTTGGAAGCCATGGCTGCAACTGGTTACAATGCCCTTGGCCTGGATTGGCAAACACCGATTTCGGAGGCGCGCAGGCGCGTGGGAGGCAAGGTGGCGCTACAAGGCAACCTGGACCCGGTGGCCTTATACGCGTCACCGGAATCCATCCGAGGCGAAGTAAAAAAGATATTGACCGATTTTGGCCAAGGGGTTGGTCATGTGTTTAATTTGGGGCACGGAGTACACCCGGACATACACCCCGAACATGTCGGCGCGATGGTCGATGCTGTGCATGAGTTTAGTCCGGCGTTTCACTGTAATGGCTGATGTTACGCATGGAGTGGCAAAGCTCGCTTTGCCTGTCAAGGCAAGCCTTGACACGCTAAAACAAATCGCCGCAGGTCGGCAACCCATTGCCGACAATGGCATCGTGGTCTGTGCTTAACATCAGTTAGATAATGAGGTCAAAAAATGTGCAGAATAAACCCCCGTGTTGATTTCGCTTTTAAAAAATTGTTTGGCAGCGAAGAAAACAAAGATTTGCTGATTTCCCTGATTAACGCCATCGTGTCGGAGGAAGAACAAGTTGTTGAAGTCACCTTAAAAAACCCTTACAACTTGGCTGATTATCGGACGGGCAAAATGTCCATACTCGACATCAAAGCGCGCAGTGAAAACAATCGCTGGTTTAATGTTGAAATGCAAATCAGCGAAGACTATAACTTCGATAAACGTGCAATTTACTACTGGGCAAAACTGGTCACCGAGCAACTCAGTGAAGGCATGATGTTTAAGGAACTGAAAAAAACCATCAGCATTAATATATTGGATTTCAACTTCATACCAGAAATAAAAGATTTTCATAGCTGTTACAAAATAATCAATACCAACACAGGCAAGGACGATAAGCTGCATGATGTTTTTGAATTGCATTACATCGAGCTTAAAAAATTCAACAAACCCCTTCACCAAATTGAAAACGCACTGGATCGCTGGAGTACTTTTTTAACGAAAGCCCACCAACTGGACAAAGAACATGTTCCAAAAGAACTTGCATCTGACAAGGAAATTGTCAAGGCTATAGAAGCGGTGGATCGCATGTTCAATGAAGAAGAGCGACAGGTTTACGAAGTAAGAATGCAATCGTTAGCCGATGTGGAAAGTAAGATTGCCTCGGCAATTGAAAAAGGCATGGAAAAAGGCATGGAAAAAGGCATGGAAAAAGGCATGGAAAAAGGCATGGAAAAAGGCATGGAAATAGGTAGGGAAGAAGGCATGGAAATAGGTAGGGAAGAAGGCGCAAAACAAGAAAAGCTAAAGCTAGCAAAAAATTTGCTGGGTGTTCTGGATGATGAAACACTCGCTGAGAAAACAGGCTTAAGCCTTCATGAAATTCAAAGCCTAAGGAATTAAACACTGTTGGCTTGCCCAGGCTCTACACCAATTCCAGTTCAATCGCATCAGAGCCACCCAAGGATTGATGCTTTTCCCGGTCTTCGCGGCTTCTACGGTGGCTTGCGTATGCTAAGCTGAGTCCATTCGTCAATGTAAATAATGCGCCCTATGGACTTTCAGCACCTTTCCCCGAATACGCTCATCTTACTATCAGCCTTAGCCAGTTTGATCTTAGGCTATGCCATCGCCTTCCTTATCGCATCCCGCCGCTTGCAAACTTTGAAAATCACTCTAGCGGTTGAGCAGGAAAAAAACTCCCGTATCCCCGAATTGGAAGCCCAACTCAAGGAAAAATCTGCCCAAGCCGAAAATCTACAACGCGACTTGGCCGGACTGCAAGCGCAACTAATAGAACAACGCAAAAGCATGGACGAAAAGCTGGCGCTGCTGCAACAGGCGGAAGCGCAATTGACTGAGCGGTTCGAAAATATGGCTAACCGCATTTTGGAAGAAAAAGCTCAAACTTTCGCCGAACGCAACAAACTCCAACTAGATGGATTACTTACGCCGTTCCGCCACCAACTAGGCGAGTTCAAGCAGCGGGTGGATGAGGTCCATGTTGACGATGCCCGCGACCGTGCGTCTTTACGGCAGGAAATCAAAAACCTTCAGCAGCAGACCCGACAGATCAACGAAGATGCCGTAAATCTTACCCGCGCACTTAAAGGGGATAAGAAAGTTCAGGGAACTTGGGGGGAGATGATTTTGGAACGGGTGCTGGAACGCTCGGGTTTGCGCAAAGGGGTGGAATATGAAATTCAGGGCGGTTATCGCGATACCGAACAACGCTTGTTCAAGCCGGACGTGGTCGTTTTCTTGCCCGGAGGCAAGGATATTATCATTGATTCGAAGGTGTCCTTGGTTGCCTATGAACGTTATGCTTCCCTTGATGATGGGCAGGAGCGCGATGCCGCCCTGCGGGAGCACGCCTTGGCCGTGCACAAGCATGTCAAAACCTTGGGGGGCAAGGATTATTCCGCACTCAAGGGATTGCGGACATTGGATTTTGTGCTGATGTTCCTACCTATAGAAGCCGCTTTTTTAGTGGCATTCCAACAGGATGAAACCTTGTTTGATGATGCCTTTGCCGAAAATATCGTTATTGTCACCCCGACCACGTTGCTAGCGACCTTGCGCACAGTGGAAAATATCTGGCGCTACGAGCGGCAGTATGAAAATGCCAAAATCATTGCCGACAAAGCCGGTTCTGTCTACGACAAGCTTAGGGGATTTTTGGAAGAAATGGAAAAACTGGGCATCCAAATCGACTGTTTGCATAAAACCTATGACGATGCAATGAACAAGCTTGCCCGTGGGCGGGGAAATCTGGTCCGCCAGGCGGAAAGCTTCGCCGAGCTAGGTGTGAAGGTGGGTAAGAGTCTGCCGAAGGCCAGCTTGGAGCGGGCGGGATTGGAGGAACCTGATGAGTGAGATGGAAAAGACCGACTCGGTTTTTATAACCGAGTCGGTCTAGCGATGGAAGCCTTTCAATAACAGCTTGTTTTGCCTTAGTCATTCAATTTAAGGAAACAAAAGGTGTAAAATCGTTTCCAATAGACCGAAATACATCCCCATCGACCACAGGAGCCCCAATGGCTAGCACCACAAAAAACGATGTTGAACAGTTGCTCAAGGATTTCATCGACCCCAATCTAGGGATAGACCTTGTGTCCGCCAAGGCAGTCAAGAAAATTGAAGTGGATGAATCTCGCATCGCCGTCAAGATTGTGCTGGGTTATCCGGCATCCAGTATCAGAAGCGAATTGGCCGAGACTCTCCGTTCTAAAATTTGCAGGGAAACAGGGATTGCCGATGTCGTCGTCGATCTCAGCACCGATATCGTGTCCCATGCCGTGCAAAAGAACCTCAAACCTATGCCGGGTGTAAAAAACATCATTGCCGTGGCTTCCGGCAAGGGTGGTGTGGGCAAGTCAACCACGGCTGTCAACTTGGCACTGGCGCTGTCCGCTGAGGGTGCCCGCGTTGGCATTCTTGATGCCGACATCTACGGCCCAAGCCAACCCACTATGCTAGGACTCTCAGGCAAACCCGAAGTGGACGGTCAATCCATTCTGCCTAAAGTTGCCTATGGCGTGCAATCAATGTCCATCGGCTACCTGATCGACGAGGACACGCCGATGATTTGGCGCGGCCCGATGGTCACTGGCGCTTTGCAACAGTTGCTCAATGATACCCGCTGGGATAAATTGGATTATTTGATCATCGACTTGCCCCCTGGAACCGGCGACATTCAGTTGACTTTAGCCCAGCAAATTCCGGTGTCCGCCGCAGTGATCGTCACTACCCCTCAAGATATCGCCCTTCTAGACGCGCAAAGGGGATTGAAGATGTTCGAGAAAGTCAGTGTCCCGGTGTTGGGCATCATCGAGAACATGAGCCTACACGTCTGTTCCAACTGCGGTCATGAAGAACCCATTTTTGGTTCTGGCGGTGCTTTGAAAATGTCGGAAAAATATGCTGTTGACTTGTTGGGTTCGCTGCCGTTGGATATTCGCATACGCGAGCAGGCGGACTCCGGCCATCCCACGGTGGTGGCCGACCCGCTTGGGCGCAGTGCGCAAATTTACCGGGAAATTGCCCGCAAGCTGGCGGGACGGTTAGCTCTAACTGCCAAAGACTACAGCGCCAAATTCCCAACAATCAGTATCGTGAATAATTAAGATGAGGCTCTGTGACCGCGACATCATTGCAGCCCTTAACGAGGGGCGAATCAAGATGAGCCCCCGTCCGGTCGACGGGCGCATCAGTGGGGTCAGCGTGGATTTGTTGCTCGGCAACCGTTTTCGCGTGTTCAGTTCCCATACCACGCCTTATATCGACCTGTCGGGTTCACGCGAAGAAATGAACGCCGCCATTGAGAAAGTCATGAGCGATGAGATCGTCATAAGCGAAGGCGAGGCTTTTTTTCTCCATCCCGGCGAGTTGGCCTTGGGGGCAACCGAGGATTCTCTCACTCTGCCCGATAATATTGTAGGTTGGCTGGACGGGCGTTCTAGTTTGGCAAGGTTGGGTTTGATGGTGCATGTCACCGCTCACCGCATCGACCCTGGCTGGAGCGGCAATATCGTGCTGGAGTTCTTCAATTCCGGCAAGCTGCCCTTGGCGTTGCGCCCTGGAATGTCGATTGGCGCAATCAGCTTCGAATCAATGTCTGGGCCGGCTGACCGTCCCTACAGGCAACGGGCCGATGCCAAATACCGCGACCAAAATGGGCCTACGGCGAGTCGCATCAGCGAGGATAAATAAACGGCGTATTATTTCCGCTCTGCGCTGGGTTGAGCTTTATTAACCCCCATGTTTAAGCCGTGAGGGTGTAAAATTCCCGCCTGATAGCCGAGCAGCAGCAAAAAGAATAGGGCGATGGAGATGCCAATGCGAAAGGTGAGCGCTTTAACTGTCCTTGTCGAACGCTGTCCATCCATTAGCAAATAGCGCAAAGCCAAGCCCAAGCTGGCGATGATTAACAATAACACGAACACAATCAAAGTCTTGGTTATCATGGCTCTTTGCGGTTTTGCACAAAATGATTGTTGTTACACTAATATGGCATCCATTATAAGTCACTAATTAAGGCATTCGGTGAAAAATTATCTGTTTAGGCCAGGATGGGTGGCTTCTTTGGCCGTGGCTGTTTTGATGCCTCTTTTTGTGTCCTTGGGATTTTGGCAATTGCATAGGGCCGGTGAAAAAGAGGCAATGATGGAGCAACGTGAACGGCAGTCAGGCGAACCCGTTCTTGCTTCCGGCTCAGAATCTTGGGCGGTGGAAGCAAACCGTTATCGCCGCATAGAACTGACTGGTGAGTTCGACTTGGAGCATCAGTTTTTGCTTGACAACCAACTGTTCAATCAACAACCGGGGTATCGAGTGTTGACACCGTTGCGCATTGCAGGAATACAAGCAGCCGTGTTAGTCAACCGGGGTTGGTTGCCCGTAGGCAAAGACCGGACCCGTTTTCCTGACCTTGCCATCAAACAGGCCAAGGCCCATTTTGTGGGTGTCATCGACAAGCTGCCTAGTGTTGGGTTCAAGCTCAAAGGGGCGGAAAACCCTTCATCCGGTTGGCCTTCTATGGTACAGGTAGCTAATATAGAACGATTGTCCGAACGTCTTGGTTATCGATTGTTGCCATATCAAGTATTATTGCCACCCGACGCGGACTATGGATATGCTAGGGACTGGAAGATTGCAAGCTTGCGGCCAGAGACAAGCCGAGGATATGCCCTGCAATGGTTTTCTTTCGCGCTAGCAGTGTTGATTTTGTATGTCTGGTATGGGTTTAAGCCAAAGATTTGATTCGTAAGCGTTCACCCCCTTGGGGACGCGGGCATCTTGTCCGCTGAAATGGCGGCCAAGATGGCCGCACTCCCAGGAAAAAGCGCGGGGAGTGAACGCTTACGATGATTCTGACCCCCCGAAAAGCTTACCTGTTGGGGCGGCTTTAGCCGCCATGGCGAATGAATTCGCCCCTAGAAAAATTAATGATTGATTCACATAAAAGGTACCCAAAAAGTGACCGGAACCAATATTAAAGCATGGCGCAATCGTATGATGATTATCTCGATTGCGCTAATCTGTATCATTCCTTTTGGCTTTGCCTGGTATTTGGCGAAGAATCCCCAACTGGTCAAGGACAGGCAAAAGACCAATTATGGCCATCTAATTTCTCCAGCCCAGTCGATTGATTATGATCTGTTTTTTCAGGCACCCGTAACGACAGTGGAAAACCTGCCTGAGATCAAGGGCCATTGGGTTATGGTGCAAATCGTCGCTGGCCCCGTTTGTGCCGATATTTGCAAGGAAACTTTGCAAAAGACTGAAAAGGTCCGCTTATTGATGAGCAAAGACATTCCTCGCGTCCGACGCTTGCTGCTGTTCCCCGGCCAGGCATCGCCGGATTCCGCACGGGAAATCGCCAACCTTAACCCGGCCTTGCTAATAACTGGCATGTCCGATGCCTTGCGCCAACGTCTGCAAGATTCGGTGGGCAGACCTTTGGCCGAGGGTACGGTATTGCTGCTGGACCCATTTTCCAATGCGATGATGTGGTACGAACCCGGTTTCGATCCTTACGGCATATTAAAGGATTTGCAGCGTCTGTTAAGAATCTCACAGATCGGCTGAAGGCATGATTCAGTGTGTGTAGGGGTGGCTCAGCCGCCGTAAGCGTTCACTCCCCACCGGAAGCACGGGCATCCCGCCCGCCAGAATTTGCAGCCAAGATGGCCGCGCTCCCAGGAAAAGGCAGGGGGAGTGAACGCTTACCAACCGCCCAAAGGCGAATGAATTCGCCCCTACGTTTATATTGATATGATAGCCATCGGCAATTATTCAACAATAAGACTCTTAAAATATGTTTAGAAAACTAGCCCTGCTTTGCGTATTCCTGACTCTCTGCGTGACGGTTTTAGGTGCCTATGTCCGCATTTCCGATGCGGGACTTGGCTGCCCCCAATGGCCGGGTTGCCTTGGCGCAACCATCATCGAAGACTCTCCCAAGCCACTATCCCAATTTGGCGAGGTTTCCACACCGACCAACCTGGACGGCTTGAAAATGGCAGGCCGTTATTTGGCCGGCGTATTGGGAGTCCTTGTGCTTGGGCTTTTTGCACTGTCATTCCGTGTGCAGGAAAGACGATTATCGTCAGTTTTGTTGTCCCTAGTGGCATTGACACTGGTCGCTTTGCTTGCCGCTTTAGGGAAGTGGGGCGGAGGCTTGTTATCTGTTCCCGTGGTGGCTACGGCGCATCTATTGGGCGGTTTGGCCACCCTCGGTGTCCTTTATTGGCTGAGCCTCAACCAAAGCCTCAGTGCGAATGACCGCCCCTATGTTGATTCGGGGTTGCGCTGGCTTGCCAGAGCCGGGCTGTTGGCGCTGCTGCTACAAATTGCCCTAGGCGGATGGACCAGCACCAACCACGCCGGCTTGACCTGCCAGGATTTCCCGACTTGCTTAAATACATACAACCCACCCGTTGATTATATCGGTGCTTTCAGCCTGTCAGCGGATTCCATCCATTCAGTGGCGGGTAGTTTGCCGTTTACAGAGCGGGCGGCCATCCATTGGACGCACCGGCTAGGTGCTGTGTTCACTTTCCTGCTACTGACCCTGTTGGCGCTTAACCTGACATCCAATCGTCATGCCCTCCGCCTGAGCAGACCGGCACTGTTGCTGAATTTCTTGCTGCTAGTGCAAATTGTGTTTGGAGTCGCCGCAGTCCTACTGCGGCTGCCGATTCCCATCGCGTTGGCACATAATGTTTTTGCGGCCTTGTTGCTGTTAAACCTGCTACACATCGTCTTTTTCTTACGCGTCCCCTTAGCTGAAACCTTGCCTGACAAAGGCAAGGCATTGCGCGAGGAACCCTTAGTTCGGCGGGAGTTGCCGGAAATCCCTTCCGAGCTGATTCCGCCGACAGTCGTTGCCCCGCCCGTGGAAGCAGAGTTGCTTCCACGCATTGAAGCCCCAATTCTTCCTGTACACGAAAACCTCTTTGGACGCCTTAAATCTGGCTTGGGCAAAACGCGTAGCGGATTGACGGGGTTCCTCGCCAACTTGGCCTTGGGCAAAAAAACCATTGATGGCGATTTGTTGGAGGACATCGAGGCGCAATTGCTTATGGCCGACATTGGTGTGGCGGCAACTTCGGAAATTATCGCCGACCTCACCTCCAGCTTGGAGCGTAGCCAACTAGCCGATCTTGACGCGCTGACCGCCCGCTTGCGCGAACACCTGTACGAACTCATCGAACCGGTAAGTCAACCGCTAGTCATCACGCCCGACAAGAAACCTTTCGTGATTCTGGTCGTCGGTGTCAACGGGGTCGGCAAAACCACCACCATTGGCAAACTCGCCAACCGGCTGAAAAACCAAGGCCACAGCGTTATGCTCGCCGCCGGCGACACGTTCCGTGCCGCCGCCGTCGAACAGTTGCAGGCTTGGGGGGATCGCAACCAGATTCATGTCGTCTCCCAAGGCTCCGGCGCGGATTCCGCCTCGGTGATCTTCGATGGCATTCAAGCTGCGAAGTCACGCAATGTGGACGTGCTGATTGCCGACACCGCAGGCCGCTTACACACCAAGTCCAACCTGATGGAAGAATTGACCAAGATCAAGCGCATCATGGCAAAACTGGACCCCGCCGCGCCCCACGAAGTGCTGTTGGTGCTGGACGGCGGCACTGGGCAAAATGCCCTGAGTCAGGCCAAGCAGTTTAACGAGGCCGTGGGACTGACCGGCCTTGCCGTCACCAAACTGGACGGAACCGCCAAAGGCGGCGTGGTGTTCGCCCTTGCCAAGCAATTCGGCATCCCCATCCGTTATATCGGCGTGGGTGAAACGATTGAGGATTTGCAAGATTTTGATGCGAGGAAGTTTATCGAGGCGTTGTTTGCGGAATAAAAAAGTGGCCCGGATGAAGCGAAGCGTAATCCGGGAGGGCTTTTTGCGGTATCGAATCCGATGGATGGATGTGTCCTGTTCTCTGCTCACCCGAAAAACTTGGAGATAACGACTATGAAGAATGACCCTATCGTCGAAGAAGTGCGGAACGTTGGCCTGGCCCGCGAATGTTAAATTGGATCAATAAATACCAATTTTTTTAATAGACGTTAAATTGTAATATTTTTCTGCTAAAAATGCTCGTTTTAAATCTGGGCGGGGCATTAGAAGTTATGAGTAACAAATTAAATTCAAAACTAGTCATAAGCACGTTATTGACGGGTTCTTTATTGATAAGTTTACCAAGCATGGTTATGGCAATTAGCCAGGATAAACTAATTGTAACCAGTAGTTTTTATCAAGGCACGGCAACGCCTATCGTAGCTGGCAGCACAATATTGGCTGGCAAGACTGCGGGAAGCACGGTCACAGCTACAGCCGATGGCAGCTATCTAAACGTTTGGAATAACAACAAAACAGACGGTAGCTTTGGCATTACTTCACCTGTTTTTATCAGCTTTCTTGATAGTGAATACGGCAATCTGCAACAAACGATCAACTTGTCAGATATTGCTGCAAGGCAAGGTTATAAATTTGTAACTAGCTTTAGTTCAAAATCGGAATTGGCGGTCAACCTGTCAACTGATGGGAAATCATTAACCTTGATGGGTTACGGTACGACCCAAGGTCAAATAGATATTTCCAATAGTAATACGCCGGACGTGATTGATCCGACTAATCCAACTGTGGGCATTGCGGCACCGACTTATCGTAACGTTGCTCAAATTAATCCAGATGGAAGCCTTACCGTCACTTCAACCGATGGTTATAGTGGCAACAATGGACGTGCCGCCATTCTGGATGCAACTACTAATACCTATTTTATGGTGGGTAATGCAGGAAATTCTGGTACTGGTCCGACCAACGCGACTTTGGCGACGTTGAGCGGAAACACCGGCGTTCAAACCATTGCCGCTGGGAACAACAGCCCTCTGACTAAAGTAATCGGTCAACCACAAGGCACCAATGGAAACGCCACTGGTTACCAATTTGGTTTTTCTGTAACTCAGATTAACCCGTTGACTGGTTCGCCCTATGCGGCAGCAGCCGATAAAACCGGAAAAGACGACAATTTCCGAGGAATGACCGTCTTCAACAAGACCCTTTATGTGACGAAAGGCAGCGGCGGTAATGGCATTGATACGGTTTATCAAGTGGGTGCCACTGGCAGTCTGGATAGTCTCGTGACTAATAGTTCGTCCACCCCAATCACGATATTGCCAGGTTTACCGTCAGTCTTGGCTTCGGGAACACCGACCAACTTCCCATTTGGCATCTGGTTTGCCAACGATCACACCTTGTACGTTGCAGATGAAGGCGATGGCGTGTTAGCCAATGCCGGCAAGAGTGCCAACGCCGGGTTGGAGAAGTGGGTTTTAAGTGACACCGACCATTTGTGGCACAATGTTTATACCTTACAAGCAGGTCTTAATTTAGGTGTCAATTATACGGTTTCAGGGTCAGCCTTAGGTGTTAGCGGTAGCTACACTACCGCCACTGATGGTTTGCGTAACCTCATTGGTCGGGACAATCTCGACGGTACTGTGACCTTATTCGCCACTACATCGACTGTCAGCACTTCCGGGGACCAAGGAGCCGACCCTAACAAGCTGGTAAAGATAACGGATGTCGTCGGTGCGGTTACTGCGCCTACCAATATCAGTTTTGATACATTGCAAACTGCCCAATATGGCCAGGTCTTGCGCGGCGTTGCTTTAGTTGACAATAGTTTCATGTCAACGGTGACCAACCCCAGCATCAGTCTGAACGGTTCATCGGTAACAGTGCAACTGACCTCCGGTAGCAACATTGGCAAAAGTGGAGACTGGTGGTTTCTAGCCTACACGCCATGGGGACATTGGTTTGCTTATATCTACCCTAATCAATGGGTGGATATTGGCACTAGCATAAACGGAGCGAAACCAGCCTACCAAGGTCCGCTGGCTGATATTTCCGGTTTGGCACTATTCAATACCACTGGCTTAGCAAGTGGTAGCTATGATTTGTATTTTGGGGTAGATACGAACATGAATGGTGTATTGGACACTAATCAGTTGTATTATTCTCACTTTCCATTGATCATGCCTTAATAGCTTAGAAAGTGTCGTAGACGATGCGCCGAACCAAGCGCGTCAATACGCGATGCTGCCTTTTTCGTTGGCACACCCTATTGTTCTAATGGCATTAGGGTGTGCCGGGTGGCGAGTGCGGTATTTGTCTTGCTTGCTCATGGAAGGATTGATGTTTACCCCTGACTTCACATTGCTTACCCTTCTCGGAACTATAAAATGACTCAGCCCGTTACCGTTCGATTCATGAAGCTTGAAGAGGGCGCAACTTTGCCTTGCTATGCCCATAGCGGTGATGCCGGCATGGATTTGGTTGCCTTTCAAGAAGTGTCTATTCCGGCAGGCGATGCGGCCCTAGTCAGGACGGGTTTGTCCATTCAATTGCCACCGGGAACTGAAGCCCAAGTGAGGCCAAGGAGTGGGTTGGCGTTAAAGCGAAAGGTAACAGTGCTCAATACGCCGGGAACCATTGACGAAGGCTATCGAGGGGAAATTGGCGTAATCTTGATTAATCACGGGAAAGAGGATTTCATTGCCGAAAAAGGCATGAAGATTGCCCAACTGGTCATCAAGCCCGTCCTTCGGGTTGAGATTGAAGAAGCCGATAGTTTGACCGAAACGGCAAGAGGCATTGGCGGATTTGGGTCATCAGGGGTTTAAGATAACAGATTCATTTCCTACCTCATCTACCTATGATTATTCCTCACCATGAGTTAAGCCCAGAAGCTTTGCAGGGGATAATCGAAGATTTTGTCACGCGGGATGGAACCGATTACGGTGAAGTCGAGACACCACTGCAAGTGAAAATTGATCACGTTGGCAATCAATTGGACAAGGGCCATTGCTTCATCCTTTACGACACCGAGTTACAGACAACCGTGATCGTACCCAAAGATAAATTGCCGGAAATCCTTAAATATGAGGAAATGGTTGAACTCGGCTTGACGTAGTTTCGCCAAAAAATCAGATTTTTTCCTATATACAAAAACCACGGTGAAAAGCTACAGTGTCCCCAAGTTAAACACTTGACTATTTAGAGGCTGAAAACACTGCATGCATAGAATAAAGCATTTTATCGTCGTCATGTTCGAGAATCGGTCTTTTGATTCCTTGCTCGGTTACTTGCCACATATACGCTCCGAAGACGGGGTTAAAGATAAAGACATTACCTTAAATTACCCAGGTGGTAGCGTTAAGATTCATAAGGCTACCGGTTTCTGGGACCCCGATCCTGACCCAGGCGAGGGGTGGCCTAACGCCAATGCCCAGCTTTGGAACCAATATATCCCTGAGTCAAACCAAGGGAAAGCGGCTTATGCGGCCTTTCCCAATTTTATGCAGCCTCCTTATAATCTTGCTAAAAACCTTGGAATTCCAACCATGGATGGGGCTGCTCTGGATTATTATTGGAACTATAAGTGGCAGACAGGCAGGGAACCCAGCAATGAGGAAATGCAGAGCATTGCGGCGGTATACACCCCGGAAACCGCACCGGTCATTAACACGCTAGCCCAAGAATACGGCGTATTCACACGTTGGTTCTGTGAAGTTCCCACCTGCACCAACCCGAATCGCGAATTCTTTTTGACCGGCACCAGCCAAGGCCGCATTGACAATGAATTAATATGGAATCTCGCTTGGTCTGAAACCAGCAGAACCATTTTTGATTTGTTTACTGAAAAGAATATTCCGTGGAAGGTGTATTATGACCGCCCGACTCAAGTCATACCGGTTTGCATTTCATTGCTCGGCGGTTTGCGTCATATCCCCGAAATAGCCGATCATGCAGCCACTTGGGAAGACTTTATCGCCGATGCGAAGCGTGGCGATTTACCGGCCTTTTCATGGCTGGAGCCTAACATGATGTTCACCCCGTTGACAGATTATCACCCACCTACCGATATCCGTGCGGGCGAAGAGTTTCTGGCAACCGTCTACGAAACCGTCAGGCAGTCACCCGCATGGGAAAGCACGGCGCTGATCATCTGTTTTGACGAACATGGCGGAACCTACGACCATGTCCCGCCACCCGATATCATTCCTCCCGACAATTATCAATCCAAAAATCCCCCTTTCGGGTTTGACAGGCTGGGTTTGCGCATCCCGGTCATCGTCGTGTCGCCCTACACCCAACGCGAAACAGTGATTACAGATACCTTCCACAATTGTTCGGTGTTGAGGTCGCTGCGTGACCGTTTTGATCTTGGCCCCCCGCTGACCAAGCGTGATGAAATAGCACCGAGTATCGCGCCTATGTTTAATTTGTCCGAGCCGCGCACTGACCGCCCTAAGATTAAGGTACAATCGTATCACCCCGACACAGGCGGCAATGAGCGCTTATCGCAAATTGCGGAGTATACTTTGCGCAATGTCGCCCGGTTCGTAGGCCATGATCCGGGAACTGTGCCGCCCACGCCGGAGGGTGCCAAATCTTTTCTTCATATGTTGTTTTTTGACGAAAATGGGAAGTTCCACATACCATACACGCGCTAGGTGAGAGAGCCAGCTATGACACGCCCACCGGATAAAGAACGCATCATCAGTTTCCTTCCGTCAAACGTGAACAAGCCATTGCCGTACTTGATGCGGCTTACGAATCGGTTACAGATGATGCGCATCCTGCTTGACGAAAATTTCCCGGTCAAGTCGTTAAAGTTGGTGTCTAGTTTGGAAAACACCTAAAGATCGCAAAACCATGAATCAACCCAACAACCCCCTTCACGGCCTGACGCTGGAAACCATCCTTACCCGGCTGGTCGAACATTACGGCTGGGAGGTGCTGGGGCAGCAGATCAACATCAAGTGTTTCAACAACGAACCGAGCATAAAATCTAGCCTGAAATTCCTCAGGAGTACCCCTTGGGCCAGGAAACAGGTCGAGGCACTTTACCTCAGTCTTGTCGAAGGTCAGAACTAAGGTGATATCCAATAAAGAACATCCCATCCAAAGGCCAAGCTGGTGCTTGGCACTCCCAGAAGGAACGCCAAGCACCAGCTTGGCAATCGATGTTGAAAACGCTTAAATGGAAACCAATACTAAATATTCAATCGCAATCATCGGTGGTGGCCCTGCGGGGCTGATGGCGGCGGAAGCCGCAATACAGGAGGGCGTGAGCGTTGATGTATACGACAGCATGGCTTCAGTGGGCCGTAAGTTTTTGCTGGCTGGCATTGGTGGTTTGAACCTTACCCACGCCGAACCGATGGAGTCATTTTTGTCTCGCTACGGTACTCGTGAAACTGTCCTGCGTCCTTTCCTTGCGTCCTTTGGGGCGAATGAATTGCGCGAGTGGGCGCAAGGGCTGGGCATCGGTACGTTCGTCGGCAGTTCCGGCCGGGTTTTCCCAACCGGGCAAAAAGCTGCGCCGTTGCTACGAGCTTGGCTACACCGGCTGCGTCAAGCCGGGGTGGTGTTCCATAGCCGTCACCGCTGGCAAGGCTGGGACGATGGCGGTTCGCTGCGCTTCGCCACTCCCCAAGGCATCCGGCTGGCGAAAGCCGATGCTGTAATTATGGCCTTGGGCGGGGCCAGTTGGTCACGGCTAGGCTCGGATGGCACTTGGCTGCCCGTACTATCTGAACGCGGGGTTGCAGTCGCGCCGCTGCGGCCTTCCAATTGCGGTTTTAATTGCCACTGGAGCGACCATTTTCGCGACCGGTTTGCCGGTCAGCCAATCAAGTCGGTCACAGCGTCTTTCACCGATTCGGAAGGGGAGGAACATTCGCTGCCGGGGGAGTTTGTCGTCACAGCAAGCGGTGTCGAAGGCCATCTGATCTATGCCCTGTCAGCCGCGATGCGCGATACGATAGACGCCCTAGGCGTGGCCACTCCACGGTTTGACTTGACTCCCGGACGGGATTTTAAGCGACTGGTTGACGATTTGTCCAAACCGCGTGGATCGGCTTCGATGGCAAAACACTTGCAAAGGCAAGCAGGAATAACGGGGGTCAAGGCTGGATTGTTGCGTGAACTGGCCTACCCTGGAGATTTTGCCGATCCCGTCAGGTTGGCGGCGGCGATCAAATCATTGCCGTTGCGGTTAAATGCCACAAAGCCGTTGGACGAGTCCATCAGTACCGCAGGCGGGGTTGCCTTCGAGGCACTGGACGGGCAATTAATGATCCGGGCATTGCCTGGGGTTTTCTGTGCCGGGGAAATGCTGGACTGGGAAGCCCCGACCGGCGGTTATCTACTCACTGCTTGTTTTTCCACGGGTAGGGCGGCGGGCTTAGGGGCGTTGGCTTGGTTGGAGACCCTCTAGATGCGTCCGCTTAACTGATATTACGCAGTCGTAGGGTGGGTTGCCATGAAAGTACGACGTTTGGCTGGTTCCCAAGCTCCAGCTTGGGAACCCTTGGCTAAAATCCTTTTCAAAAGGTTGTGGTTTCCTGCTATGGCTTCTTCGCCCTAAACAAGCAATAACGCACCAAGCCATTATGAAACACCTTCCATTGTGCGATGGCCACTTTGTAATTGGCGGTTTGGGCTTTTTTCCGCAATCCCAAATAGTGCATGATCCATTGCATGGGCGCAGTCCATAGGGCTGTGATATACATCCTACGGGAGGACGGCAGGCTTTCCTTGGTGGCCTCGGTGAGTTGCACGTCGGTAAAACCGCATTCCTCCATGCCCTGTTGAAATTCGTCCACCGTGGAGAGGTTTGGCACCGCCCAGCCGTTCAAACAGTCCATCACCCATTGCCATTCTTCGTCGTTGAATTCCCGGCGGGTGGCATAGCCGTCGCAGGCCATCAGTGTGCCGCCTTTTTTAAGCAACCGATAGGCTTCGCGGAAAAAATCCCGCTTGTCCGTGGCATAGCAACTGCTTTCTATGGCCCACACCACGTCGAAGGATTCGTCTGGGAAAGGGGTTTTGCAAAAATCCGCCATTTGAAAATCAACCCGCCCGTCCACGCCATGGCGTTTGGCATTGCGCTTGGCATGTTCCACCTGCTCGGCGCTGACGGTGATGCCCGTCGCCCGGCAACCAGCGTTCTTTGCCAGCCAAATAGAACTGCCGCCAATGCCGCAACCGGCATCCAACACATGGTCTTCCGGCTTGATGCCTGCCAGTTCGCACATAATGCGGTTTTTATTCAATAAGGCTTGGCTATGGGTTTTTATGCCATCTTCCCAATAACCGTAATGCAGGGCCAAATTTTCACTGTCGAACCAAGCCGTGCGGTAATCCCAATAGCAGTCGTCGTAATGCTTGGCGGTGTCCACCCGGATTTCTTCTTCGGTGAATTCAGCCCCATGGCGCAGGGTATCGGTTCGGTAGTCTTTATTGGCTTCTAGGTAATGCTGCATGGGATTTTTTTTGAGTGTTTTGTCAAAGGGATGTTGCCCAAACTTGGCTATTCTAATCCCGGATTGCTTCTTGTTATTTTATCATCTCCATTCAAACGTTGTCGCTGATACCCCTCTAATAAATATTTCTCGCGCATCAGTTGTAATCAACGCCACCCATAGCGATAGGGATGATGCCAAACAGGAGGCAGTCGGTAAACGGGTGGTGCGCCATAAACGACCGGGGGCGGGACTGGCGCATAGCGAGGCACAACGGGTGCATAAACCATCGGGGGAGGATAATAGGGGCGCTGCCAGCCGTAATACCCGTGGGGTCGCCAATAGCCACCGCCATAGCCATGGGCAACGGCAGGCAAGCTGAATACCAGCCCAAACAGGATAATGATAGACCCTCGGAAAATTAGACTCTTGGTTGCGGTGTTCATAAAATTCCTCGCTTACGTCAGGTAGGATATTATTAACTGATGTTACGCACTATAGGCCGGAAACGCCCGTACACGGGCATTTCCGGCATAAGATTCTGAACCGTGAGGCTTGCTTTGCCAGAAACGCCCACTTGGGCAGGCTTATTCCGGCCTTCTTGCTCTCATTGGGTAAGCGTTCACCCCCCCCTGGGAGCGTGGGCGTCTCGCCCGCTGAAATGGAGGCCAAGATGGCCGCGCTGCCGGGAAAAAGCGGGGGAGGGGTGAACGCTTACCTCATTGGCAATGTACTTAACATCATTTATTAAAACCCAAGTACCTTAAAATAAGCTTAAATTACAAAGCAACTAATGCCTAGCCGGCACCTACAATAAAACTCGCCTCATATCCCCCAACACTTGGGCAAGATAGGCGTTAAAGCGTGCCGCGTCCGCACCATCGATGACGCGATGGTCGAAGGACAAAGACAAGGGCAAAAGCAAGCGCGGGACGAATTGACCGTCTTTCCAAACCGGTTTAGTCTGTGCCTTGCAGATACCCAGAATCGCCACTTCCGGGGCATTGATGATGGGACTGAAGCCGGTTCCGCCGATGCCACCTAGGCTTGAGATGGTAAAAGTCCCACCTTGCAGTTCCGGGGCGCGAAGCTTGCGTGCCCGCGCCCGGTCACTGAATTCCGCCACTTCCTTAGCCAGTTCATAAATGCTCTTGCGGTCGGCATCGCGCACGGGCGGCACGACCAAGCCTTCCGGGGTGTCGATGGCAACGCCAATGTGGTAGTACTGCTTGAAAATCAGGTCATCGCCATTCGGAGCCAACGAAGAATTAAATCGGGGATAGGCTTTCAGCGCGGACACCACTGCTTTGATCAAGAAGGGCATCAAGGTTAGCTTGATTTTCTGCTTTTCCGCCTCAGATTTGAGCGCAACCCGGAAAGCCTCCAAGTCGGTGATGTCGGCATCTTCGTTCACTGTGACATGGGGAATCGACACCCAGTTGCGATGCAGGTTCGCGCCTGTGAGCTTGCGTATTTTGGATAACGGGCTGGACTCAATGGGTCCGAACTGGGAAAAGTCGATTTCCGGCGCATCAATCAAGTTCAATCCCAACGAGCCAGTCTCAGGTGCCTGCAAACGGGATTTGATGTAGGCTTGCACATCATCCTTCAATATCCGCCCCTTCGGGCCCGTTCCCTTGATTTTCTCGACATTCGCGCCGAGTTCACGGGCGAAACGGCGCACGGCAGGGCTGGCGTGGGGTTTGTTGCCGGTGCTTGGACCATAGTCGTCAATGGCAACAAGGGTGGGTGTGGCCCGGGTGGCGGACGGGGTGGCGATCTGCGCAGTCGCAGGCACGGGGGCGGGGGTTGGCTGGGCCATGGCAAGCGCGGGGCCATCTTCGGCCCCTGCCAACACCAGCACGGGAGAGCCTCGGCTGACTTTGTCGCCGACTTTAACCAGCACTTGTTTAACCTCGCCTCCCCTTGGGCTGGGAATCTCCATCGCTGCCTTGTCGCTTTCCAAGGTGATGATGGAGTCTTCCTTGCCGATGATGTCGCCGACTTTTACCAATACCTCAATAATCGAGACATCTTTGTTATTGCCGATGTCGGGAACGGTGATTGTGTTGCTAGGGGCATCCGTCAAAATGGCCAGACTGCCCGGTGTGGACGCGATGGCATCTTGGGCAGGTTCCACTGCGGCTAGCTGGACAGCCCCGCCCTCATCTTCCACCAAGACCAAAATTGGCGAGCCTTGGCTTACTTTATCGCCGACTTTGACAATGACCCCTTTTACAGTGCCCGCATGGGTACTCGGAATCTCCATCGCAGCTTTGTCACTTTCCAGGGTGATTAGGGAATCTTCCTTCTTGACAGTATCGCCAGCCTTGACTAATACTTCAATAATGGAGACATCTTTGTTATTGCCGATGTCGGGAACGGTGATTGTTTGTTCTTTTGCCATGATTTAGCTCCTTAAACCGTCATCGGGTTCGGTTTCTCGGGGTCTATCCCGTATTTCTCCATCGCCTCTGCAACTCGTGCAACGGCGATTTTACCCTCGTCGGCCAACGCTTTGAGGCTAGCCAAAACAATGTAGTGCCGGTTGACCTCGAAGAAGCGGCGCAACTCGGTGCGGCGGTCGCTCCGCCCATAGCCGTCAGTGCCTAATGCAACAAAATGCTTGCCAGGCAAGAATTGCCGAACTTGATCTGCCACTACTTTCATGTTATCAGTGGCGGCGACGATAGGACCGGGCATGCCTCCCAAAATATCCTCCAGATAGCTGGTGGCCTTGGGCCGGTCGGGGTGCATCAGGCTCCAGCGTTCCTTGTCGAGTCCTTCGCGGCGCAGTTCGCTGAAGCTAGTCACGCTCCAAACATTCGCCTTGATGCTGAAATCCTCCTCCAGCAACTCGGCAGCGGCAATGGCTTCCCGCAAAATCGCACCGCTACCGAGCAATTGCACTTCTGCGTCCTCACCCTTGTCTTGAAGTTGGTAAATTCCCTTGATGATACCCTCGGCGACCCCCTCCGGCATGCCGGGATGGTCGTAGTTTTCGTTCATCACGGTGACATAGTAGAAGACACTTTCCCCTTCCTGATACATGCGGCGCAGACCGTCTTGCACGATGACCGCCAACTCATGGGCAAAGGCAGGGTCGTAAGCCACGCAGTTGGGAATGAAAGACATTGCCATGTGACTATGGCCGTCTTGATGTTGCAGTCCTTCGCCTGCCAAAGTGGTGCGTCCGGCAGTCCCTCCCAGCAAGAAGCCACGGGTTTGTAAGTCACCGGCCGCCCACATTAAATCACCGACACGCTGGAAGCCGAACATTGAGTAGTAAATGTAAAACGGAATCATCTGCACATTGTGATTGCTATAGGCGGTTCCTGCCGCAATCCACGAACTCATTGCCCCGGCTTCGCAGATGCCTTCTTCAAGAATCTGACCGGTCTTGTCCTCCCGGTAGAACATCAGTTGGTCGGAGTCTTCAGGGGTGTAAGGCTGGCCTACCGAGGAGTAGATGGCATATTGGCGGAACAATCCGTCCATGCCAAAAGTCCGCGCCTCATCGGCCACGATAGGCACCACATATTTGCCGATTTTATTATCCCGCAGCAGCGTGGTGAGGATGCGAACGAATGCCATGGTGGTGGACATTTCCCTGTCGCTCTTGTGCAGCAGGGATTCAAACACGCTCAAATCGGGAACTTGCAATAGCGGGGCCTGTCTGCGACGGCTCGGCAAGTAACCGCCCAAGGCTTTACGGCGTTCGTGTAAATACTGGATTTCCGGGCTTTCATCCGATGGCTTGAAGAACGGCGTTTCAGCTATCTTATCGTCAGGAATGGGAACGCGGAAACGGTCACGAAACCCCTTCAGCGCGGCTTCATCCATTTTTTTCTGCTGGTGTGCAATCATTGCGCCCTCGCCCGAACTGCCCATGCCGAAGCCTTTCACGGTTTTGGCAAGGATGACGGTAGGCTGGCCCGTATGGTTTACCGCCGCATGATAGGCGGCATAAACCTTGTGCGGGTCGTGACCACCTCGGCTCAGGCGGTAGATGTCGTCATCCGAAAGGTGTGCGACCATGTCCAACAATTCCGGGTACTTGCCGAAAAAATGCTTGCGCGTATAAGCACCGCCCTTGGCCTTGTAGTTTTGGTATTCGCCATCCACTACCTCTTCCATGCGCCTGCGCAAGAAGCCTTTGGAATCTCGTGCCAAAAGCGCATCCCATTGTGAACCCCAAATCACTTTGATGACGTTCCAGCCCGCACCACGAAATTCTGCTTCAAGTTCTTGGATGATTTTGCCACCGCCCCTGACCGGCCCGTCCAAGCGTTGCAGGTTGCAGTTGACTACAAAAACCAAATTGTCTAATTTCTCGCGTCCAGCCAGTCCGATGGCACCCATGGATTCTGGTTCGTCCATCTCACCGTCACCCATGAAAGCCCAAACCTTGCGGCCTTTGGTTTGCAGAATGCCGCGATCTTCAAGATATTGCATAAAACGGGCTTGATAGATCGCCATGATTGGACCCAAGCCCATTGATACGGTTGGGAATTGCCAGAAATCCGGCATCAGCCAAGGATGTGGGTAGGATGAAAGCCCGTCGCCCCGCACTTCACGGCGGAAACGGGACAACTCATCCTCGGTCAAACGCCCTTCAAGGAAGGCACGGGCGTAGATTCCCGGCGAAGAATGGCCTTGGAAAAACACCAAGTCGCCGCCGTGACTCTGATCCGGCGCATGGAAAAAATGGTTGAACCCAACTTCATACAGGGTCGCGGAAGAGGCAAAACTAGCAATGTGACCGCCATATTCGGATGACACACGGTTGGCCTGCACCACCATCGCCATCGCATTCCAGCGAATCCATGAGCTTATCCGATGCTCCATTTCTTCATCCCCCTGCAAACGCGCTTGTTTATGCGGCGGGATGGTGTTGATATAAGCAGTGTTGGCTTTATAGGGCAGATTGATCCCGGAACGCCGGGCTTTGTCGACCAAGCGCTCAATCAGATAGTGCGCCCGTTCGGAACCTTCGTTCTCGATGACGGCTTCAAGCGCATCCAACCATTCGCGTGTTTCGGTTGGATCAAGGTCGTTTAGATGGAGCGAAGTTGATGAAAGGGATTGGGCTTCTGGCATGGGGGTTCCTGAACCGTAAAGGGTAATTGTTGATTATAACTTTCGGTTTGGTTTGGCTCAATGTTTGAAAATTAAATCTGGCTAACCACCACAATTTCCTCCCCTAGCATGTCGATGATCTTCACCGCCACACGGCTTCCGAGCGGCGGGGCGGGAAGTTCGTAGCGGCCTTGGCACAAGTCTTGCTTTCGTTCTGGCACGTCTGACAGACAGATATTGAATACTTCGCCATCATAGGCGGTATCTATCAGCACACAATCCACCACGGCCCGCCATTCCGGGATTTGGGCGCGGAATAGCGAGGTGTCCAGGTTCAAGCGTTGGACGATGGACGGGGACACCACGTCCACAATCTCCACGATTAAACACGCTTCGCCGTGCCGGGTTCCCCGGCTTACCGACACGTCAGCAAAAGCCGGTTCATGCTTGATGATGCCACCATACTTTTTATCGGTACGCAGTTCGATGACATGGAAGCGGTTAATGGGCCGATTGCGGTTGTGTTGCTCTACCCACGCTTTTGCGGCCAACTCCATGCCGAGTGTGACGACTTGCACATCCCGCTCTTCACTAGGGCGGTTGCTGAGTTCGCTCCTGATGCTGTCCAAATCCAGCGGTGTCAGCGGATGGTTGAACGGGATGATCTTCACCCAATATTTGCCGCGAGTGCCGTCAAAGAAGCCTTCTGACTTGATTCGCTGAATGCCTAGATGCTCGGCGACCAGTTCCACTGCCTCATTGTGTTGGATGTGTAGGTCGTAATCGTTCACCCGCCACACGCTAAAACTCAATTGGGCGGGTTTGACGGGCGTGTGTTCGTCGTCCTCAATTAGGCTGGTTTGCCGGTCATTGGCGGTGGTGGCAATCTGTTCCTTAATGATGGTTTGCAAGCGTTTGGCGGTGGTTTGAATCGCGCCTTTGTTGATGTCGCAACCGATCCAGCGACGGCCTAGTTGTTGGGCTACTTTAGCAACTACACCAGAACCCATAAAGCAGTCTAAAACAATATCGCCGGTTGTACTGGCAGCAGATATAATTCGGGTCAATAGGCGTGTAGTTTTTTGGGTAGGATAAAGGTCTAATCCTTCGCGTTCATCTGATGTTTCTTGATATGAAAGCATATTTCCCCATACATCCGTTGCAACAGTACCTTTCGATGGGTCATCCACATAGGTTCTTGTATGCGCTTTGCTGGCAGCTTCTTCAGTGGTCGCTTTTCTGCTCATGCGACGACGTTCATAATACCATCGACCATCATCATCTTGTTGCATGGTATTTTTAACATATTCCCCAAATGGAACTCTGACATTAGAGTCTTGACTTTGTAGCTTTATTTCATCTGCTGCAAACCAGAATATTGTTTCGTGTGCCTTTGGAAATCTTTTATCATGAGCGCCCCCCATTATTTGGTGAATCCAGACTATCTCGTTACGGAATGAATCAGCCCCAAATACTTCTTCTAGTAAACACCTCAAATGGTGCATTTTTCGGTTATCACAATGAACAAAAATACTTCCATCTTTAGATAATAATTCTTTTAGAAGGATGAACCGTTCATACATAAACTGCAAGTAATTGTCATTCGCCCAAATATCCGTATATTGCACTTGTTCGCCTAGACTGTAATCCTCCCCGTCCAGCTTGGCACTCGCCGTGCCGCGCAAGTTGACCTTGCGCACATAATCCGCCCCGGAATCAAACGGCGGGTCGATGTAAATCAGCTTGACCTTGCCCCGG
>QJPH01000513.1 GCA_003242955.1 Candidatus Methylumidiphilus alinenensis | reverse complement strand
TTGTCTTGCATTAATCAACCGACCCCTCAAAAGCTACCATCTCCCGCAACACCACGGTGGCATAAGCCCCGGCGGGCAGCGTAAAGCGTAAACGCAAGGCGTTTTGTTCACAAAACGCCCAATCCAAGTCGCCAACCAGCAAACGCAAAGGGCGGCGGGAGGTTTCCATGCCAATTCGTTCAAGACCCTCGCTGAGCACGAGCAATGCGTTTGCGGCCGTCGCTTCAAGCGCTAAAGCTTCCCCTGTGGTGGCGAGTTCGCACTTACCCCACAGTGGGCCGCTGGGATGGATTTCCAACGCGGCGACCCGGGCTAGGGTTTCAGGAGTCAGTTCGGCGCGAAAAAAACTGTGGGAATCGGCGAACATGAAGACATCACCTATTATGGCTTGATTCCAGTTGTGGGACTCAACCCGTTGTGACAAAACCTGGTTGAAGATTGCGGATCGGGCGGCGGAAAGATAAATGCCTTCCAAATTGCGGTCCCGCAGGCGTAACTCCCCTTTGAACAGTGCTTCGGCTTGGATTAGATTATAGCCTTCCCTGCCAAAGCGCTGTGGGCCGAAATAATTGGGTACGCCCGATGATTTCACCTGTGTGAGCCTTTGCTCGATCAGACGGTTGTCGCCATCCAATTCCCGAACGGTAATCTCGAAGCGGTTGCCCCTCAGCGCACCTTTTTTCAACTTGCGATTGTGCCGGGTGGCTTCCAGCACGGCTACGGACTGCGATTCCAAGCCGCTCCAGTCCACCTCGCGCTTGCCGGGAATATGGACGCTAAACCATTGAGTAGTAAAACCGAAGCGGTCTTTCATGCCAGCATAGCTGACCGCCATTTTAGGCAGTCCCGCGTATTTGGCAATCTGGCGTGCGAGATAATCGGTGTTCTCACCGCGCTTTTGAATCTTAAGGAAGATGTGCTCGCCTTCACCGGTTAGTTCAAAGCCAAGGTTTTCCTCGACAATGAAATCTTCCGGCTGGGCTTTGATTTTGCCGGTTGCGGGGGGGCCACCGAAGGCGTAGGGTAGTGTAAATGACATGGCTGTTAGATCAAAGTTAGGGTATTCTGGGATAAAATAACTAGCGAGAATACACCATGCCTCTACGCATCGCCATCGCCCAAATCAATCTTCTCGTCGGCGACATCGCCGGCAATGTTCGCCGTGTCTTGGAATCCACCTCCCGCGCCAAGGACGCACTTAAAGCCCATGCCGTGGTATTTCCAGAACTGACCCTCAGCGGGTATCCACCGGAAGACTTGGTGTACAAGCCGCATTTCCTGCAACAAATCGAACTCGCCCTGGATGAAGTGGCGAAACAGTCGACCGGCATTACTGTCGTTTTGGGTTTTCCTGAACGCCATAACGGTGTGCTTTACAACAGCGCGGCAGTTCTGCAAAACGGGTCCGTACAGACGATTTACCGAAAGCAGGAATTGCCCAATTACGGCGTCTTCGACGAAAGGCGCTATTTTCACCCTGGGAACAAGCCCAGTGTATTTGACTTGGAGGGTGTGACTGTGGGCATCACGATTTGTGAAGACGTGTGGCTACCCGGTGCCGTTGAGCAAGCGGCGGCAGCCGGTGCCCGACTGATGCTCAACCTCAATGCATCACCCTATCAGTCCGACAAAACTAGACAACGGGAACACGCCGTGCGTGAGCGGGTAGCTGCCACTGAAATCCCGTTTGTTTATGTCAATTTGGTCGGTGGGCAGGACGAGTTGGTGTTCGACGGAGCGTCTTTTGTGATGGATGCGAGGGGTGAGGTAGTCCTCCAAGCCAGAGAATTTGAAGAAGTATTGACGTTGGCAGAATTTGAGCGCCAAGGCAATGACTTGGTGGCCTTGACCGGCCATAAGGCAGAGCCAGAGGGCGAGGTTGCCAGTGTCTACAAGGCACTCGTGCTAGGCATACGCGATTATGTGCTCAAGAACGGCTTCCACGGGGCTGTGCTGGGTTTGTCCGGCGGCATAGACTCGGCGTTGACTCTAGCCCTGGCAGTTGATGCCTTGGGTGCTGAGAAAATCGAGGCGGTGATGATGCCCTCCCGCTACACGGCGGACATGAGTGTCGAGGATGCCCGGTTAGAAGCCGAAGCCCTAGGTGTGGAGCATCATGTAATCCCCATTGAACCGGCTTTCCAAGCGTTCACCGGCTTGTTGGCGGATGCCTTTGACGGACTGCCAAGGGATACGACGGAAGAGAATATCCAAGCCCGCTGCCGGGGGGTGTTACTGATGGCCTTATCCAACAAAAAGCGCAAGATATTGCTCACCACCGGCAACAAAAGCGAGATGAGCGTGGGTTATGCGACCCTTTACGGAGACATGGCGGGAGGCTTTGCACCCTTGAAGGATGTGCCCAAACTATTGGTTTATAAACTCTGCGAATACCGCAATGCCATAAGCCCCGTCATCCCGCTACGGGTGCTCGAACGACCACCCTCGGCTGAATTGGCACCCGACCAAAAAGACCAGGATTCACTACCGCCCTATGCCGTACTCGACCCGATTTTGGAGCGTTATGTGGAATGGGACCAATCGGTGGAGGAGATCGTAGCTGCCGGATTCGCCGAGTCTGATGTACTTAGAGTGGCACGGCTGGTGGATATAAACGAATACAAACGCCGCCAAGCACCGCCAGGGGTGAAAATTACCCGCAGGGCTTTTGGGCGTGATCGGCGTTATCCGATTACCTGTGGTTTTGGGCGGAAGTGACTGCCCGTCCACTGGAATCCTCGAGCAAGGGGAGCCGGTTCCGCTGGCTTCGCGCCTAGTCCGAGCGGCTTGAGTTTCGCACGTTTTCAAGCGGAGCTTGGGAGTCGGCAAAGGGTTGCTGACCTACGGGGGTGATAAGCCAGCACTTTCATGGGAACCCAGAAGCAAGAGCTTCCAAGCCTTGGGAACCAGCTTAAATGACTTTGGTGATTTGGTTCATGCTTCCAGCAATTCTCATTTTGAAGAAAACCGGGCGGGTTTGGAACCCGCCACTACGAATCGACATTCCGCATCCTGCTCATAATGCATTGATAATTCAAGATTAAATTACCTACGTAGGGGCGGGTTCCAAACCCGCCTTACAAACTTTGCCAAAATGAGAATTGCTGTCATGCTTCTGACCCAGCAACACTGGACGAAATGTCAGAGCTTGCAGTTGGAGCGTTTAACAGCCATAATCGCTTCATAATTTAGAGCGTATAAGACATGCAATTGCCTAAAACGTGGGTCTGGCAACAATCTGACTGGCCGCATTTCCGCTGGGACCAGGGTGTGCTTGCCCAGGCACTAGCGTGTGCGCGGCTGGCCCAAGGGAAGGTTCTCGGTGTCACCCAACTGCTTGATGCCAAACTGTCTTTGGAGGCCGTCGCCACCATTTTGGCGGAGAACGGGGTTACCACCAGCGCGATTGAGGGCGAGCGATTGGACTTCGATGCGGTTCGGTCATCGGTGGCACGCCATCTCGGTTTGCCTTCCACTGGCCTGCCTGACCCGCCACGCGCTGTCGATGGCTTGGTCGAGGTTCTTCTGGATGCCACCCGCCAATACGACTCGCCGCTGACGGCAGAACGCTTGTTTGGCTGGCAGGCAAGCTTATTTCCCACGGGCTACTCGGGATTGCATAAGATTTTGATCGGCACTCTGCGCGGCGAGGAACCGATGCAGGTCGTTTCTGGGCGCATCGGCCACGAACATGTCCATTTCACCTCGCCGCCGCGTGAAGGGCTTGAAGAAGGACTGGATCGCTTCCTGGCTTGGTTCAATGCATCGCCGACTGACTTGAACGGGTTAATCCGTGCGGGTATTGCGCACTTATGGTTCGTGACGCTCCATCCTTTTGAAGACGGCAACGGACGGCTGGCCCGCGCCATCACCGACATGGCCCTGTCTCAAGATGAGCGTCAACCGTTGCGCTTTTTCAGCCTGTCAGCACAAATCCTGCGTGAGCGGGAGAGTTACTACAACATTCTTGAACGCACACAACGCGGTGGCATGGATGTCACCGCCTGGCTGGCGTGGTTTTTGGCACAAGTCACAGCCTCGGCTACGGCGGCGGAAAAGACGGTGGACGACACTTTGGCGAAGGCTCGATTCTGGCTGCGGCATCAGGCTACGGACCTTAACGAACGCCAGCGCAAAGTGTTAAACCGCATGCTTGATGCCGGTCTGGATGGCTTTAAAGGCGGTATCAACACACGCAAGTACATGAGCCTGACCAAAACCAGCCGTTCCACAGCTTACCGGGAACTTTCTGAATTAGTTGAAAAAGCTTGCCTCAAGCCGACTGGCAAGGGCGGGAGGAGCAGTGGCTACGAAATCGTTATGACGTAACACCGTATTGCGCCGAATGATTCAAAGCCCAATTTCGTTCACCAAAGTCGGTTTCAACATACTGCGCTATACGCTGCGGAACCGCTATTGCTCCTTACGAATGCGCTTTAAGGACTTATCGGCGGACCAAGAACCTGCTGCGGTGCAATTAGCTTGCATAACCTCACATTTCAAAGTCAGCATTCCTCAGTTACGCATCGCTAATCGGAACTTGCGCGCTGTTATTTTTTTGCCCCATTGTCCTTATATTAAAGCCATCTATGTAAATATTGGCAATGGCGTAATTATATTTTTGAGAGTATTTTTTATCTTGTAGCATACCAATATCTTTTAAGCGCTTCAAAAACGTATCAAAAGCATCAAATTGTGTGTGCAATTGCGTTGATTTTTGCCAAAAATCTTTTAATTGCTTCTCGCTAAATAAAGACCCCAAATCACCAATGTTATTAAAAAATTCAGATAACTCAGGATATTCATTTTTAATAGCATCACACCGTTCTATGGAAGCAGCTTCTAAACCCTTGGTAAGAGAGTTCCAACGTAGTAAATGGTCATTAGGTGCTGACTTTCCTTGAGGTTGTTGTAACTCAACTTCTTTAGCTCTACTTAATAATATAGTTAATGAACGTGGATAAGTATTTCCACTTGAATCTGTTAAGCGAGAATAAACCCATGTTGAAACGTAAGCATTTTGAATTTTTTGACGACGTAAGCCCCATAAGGGAGATAAGAGTTGACGCAAGGATTCTTCATTACTTTCATCTAATGTGTTCTCGACTAAAGGAGCCATTCGATTAGCAAGACTTCTAAATTTTTCCGACCCTCCAATCGCTAAACGATAAGCTAATCGGAAAAAATCTTCAGTTCCCCATTGTAAAAGCAACGTTCTTGCATCACCAAAATGACTTTTGTTCGTGAAAATTAAATTACTCCAAATATCTTCGCGCAAAAAAACTTTAAAACGGATTTGATACAAACTGTTATTGTTGGTGTCATAAATTAAACGCATCAATCCACCGAGTGCTTCTTTTTGCCAAGGTGTATTTTCTTTAATATCTTGGTCTAAATCATCATAAAGCAGCCATATTTTTTGATTTTTCGTTTTTAAGTTGCTATTTAAATGTGTGATAGCATCTCGACACAAGCCATTGAGTTTTATATCAGTTACAAATTCTAATAATTTAGCAGTATGTTTAGATTCCCATACGGTGTATTCAGTGGTATTAAAGTTGTATTGTAAGCGAGAGTATAAGCCAGATAATTTTGCTTTTTTGATAATATCGCTAAATTCAGGACAAGATTGATACAGTCGAATAACTGCATAAGCACGCCATAGCGATAACCAATCTGTATCATCGGCATTAATTTTTTTTTGAATATCTGAAAAAACATCCGCATTAGGTTTAAAGCTATTGCTAACGCCATGCCCTGAAATAATCTCCACATTAACCAAGCGACCACGCGAGCGTTTTTCGGCATTTTCTCTGTGTTGCGTAAATAAAGTGTAGAGAGTTGATTTACCAGTACCTTTTCTTCCGCGAATAACCCATACTTGGTCTTCTAAACAGCGGTCAAAATCGGCTGTTTTTTGAAAAATTGCGTCAAAATCCGTGTCTAAAATACTGGCTGCGTTACGTTCTGGAAAGTTTAATGATCTAATAAGCTCTAAACGGTCAGATTCAGCCAACACCTCTTTTATTTTTTCAATGCCACTGACTTCAAGCAAAACATTGACTAAGGGTGTATACCAAGTTAGAGCATTCTCAACTGGAAACTGATAGCTGGCTGCAATATCAGGAAGATAAGGAATTCTAATTACATCTTCTTTGATTTCCTCTCCTTCTGATATTATTACGTCAAGATTTAAATAAGGTTCAATTTTTTCTACTAAAGAACGTCCAATAGCACCTTCTGGAATAGAAGATAGCACCAGTTTAGCTTGAACACCATTTAGCTCTTTTAATATATCCCTTATAAAACAGACACCTTCTGCATTTTGTTGGCTTGGGTATAAAACGAAAAAAGCTTCCTCAGCGAGTCGTAATAAAGACAATCCTCCCCATTCATTAAGCCCTGTTCGTGCATCAATTAGCATAATATCTGGTTGATATTGATTCCAAAGCTCCTCTTCAAATTGATACCAAGGGTCGGTAGTTTCAGAAAATAAATGCGTAGTAGATAAAATAGATAAACGTTGAAGATAGCGTTGCCCTATTTTTCCGGCAGGGACAATAAATAAATCACGGCGTGATTGGCTATCTTTAATACTATAAATAATGTTGGTTAATTCAATTTTAGGCTGATGATGTTCATCAAAAAAACACGTTTGACGCTCCCATAAATAATCAATCAAACCTTCATCAACCGGTTTACCTATAGATGGTAATAAAGCTTGTAATCCAGGGGCTTCTACATCCATATCCACTAAAACAACGCGCTTACCTTGTCTTGCCAATTGAAAAGCCGTTTGAATTAACGCGGTCGTCCGTCCAACGCCACCTTTATAAGAGTAAAATACTATGCGCTTAATAGGATGTTTAGGGGGTTTAGCGAATGAGGTTTTTCCCGCAGATAACATTGCCGCAGCATCTTGCCATGATAAAGGAAATGTATCATCTTTTGTTTGAAGAGTAACGCCTTCGTTAGTAGCTTCTTCAGGTGTATAAAGCTCAATAATGCCTGGGGTTAAACCTGCGTTATTAATTAATGGTTCAACTTGTTCTAAGCGTTCTTTTCGAGTCAATTTTTCAAATTGATTTGAAATAATGGTTAGTAAAACAAAACTGCCTTCACCAATATCCAATTCAAATTGTTTAGGGAACTTTTGATTTAATGCTTTGCGTAATTGTATAGCGGCTTTCATACGATTGTTTTCTCGTTTTTTTCTAGCCAACCACACACATAATCAAAACTTTTTTGCCAATCTTCTTGTGATTGAGTAGTTTGTGGAATATAGCGTAAGCTAATGTAATCAACCTCAGTTGAACCTAACGGGTAAAGGATAGTTTGAAGATGTTTTAATAACTGAGAGTCTGATTTTGCTTTTTTGTAAAAATCAGACATGCGTTTGAGAGCTATCGATAATCCATGACCTGGATTAATAACGAGTTGGTTATACATTGGGTCTTTAGGACGGTTGCTGATTTCAGCAAATTTGTTAATTTTATGATAATCAAGCAATAACGATTTTAGGCGACATTCAACCGCTATCCCGCCCAAATGAAAAATAGCAATTGTATGATTTTGATCATTAGGTAACGCAAAAATATCTTTTTTTCTTGCTAAATAAGCACCTGCGAAGTCTTCCATAGATATAATGTGTTTATAAAATAAAAAAATCAACCACATCAGCGTAAACTGGATTGCCGCATTTTGCAACCCAATACACCCAATGACCCTTTCTAATCATCGCAAAATTACTGCCTCCACGGAATTAATTAATGCAATATTACAAACCTTCAGACCACAGCACAGGGTCAGGTCTTGTAACCAAGCATACATAGCTAAACTGTCAGGCAGGCAGCTATCCATTTTAGTGCTGTCACTCACAACGGTAACGCAGCAGTCCGCGATTAGCCGATTTCGATAAGCAAGCTATGGGGAAGTTTTCGACCAATTTAGTCAGTGACATCTTCCCCATTGAACATCCTGATTAACAAGATTGTTCATCGATATCGTAACACCTAGTCGCAATCGCACAATTCGGTTTAGCTGAAAAGCCTTCCTCATCAGGTGGCAATTTGGGGATTTTGCGGCGCTGCCCCTGAATGGTTAAACTCCAAGCTTACCCCACGGCAAGCTGGCTGGTAAAGCCATGATATGTTTATTTTTCAACTTTGCCATCCACCGACTCCGCACGGGCAGCCTTCCAATTCTGGATTTCTTCGATCAAGCTCATTGCGGTGGTGCAAAGGAAGGGGATGCTTTGAATCAACACCGTCAACGCAAACAGGTTCTGTTCGTAGACATCGAACTTATTCGCCATCCACAACCATACCGCACCGGACAAGAGTAAGATGCCCATGATGGTTTCTGTCTGCGCGGGCCGGTCGGCTTTTTTCTTTTTGACTAGGCCACCCTTTTCCGTGCGCTTGAAAGCCAAACCGTCACGGATCATGCCTTCGACCACAGCCTTTGACACGGTGAATTGCAAGCTCATCGCAGCCAATGCCGCGCCGATGATTTGTTTCTTGGGGATTTGCACCCTTCGGCTATACAACATCCAGGCGTGGACAATGTTCACGAACACAGCGGTCAGCACCGGCACGGTCAGCGCGACCGCCGGATAAGCCAGATCGAACTGGATGATCAATGGAACCCATATGAGGTTCAAAAACGAAACAGCCGTGCCTACGCAATCGGAAAACCAATAGGCCCAACCCGTGACGAAATGGTACTTCTGCTGCGGCGTCAATGTCTTGGATTTTGGCAGCATGTGACGCCAATGCTTGCGGATGATTTGCATCGCCCCGTAAGCCCAACGGTGGCGTTGGGTTTTGAAGGCCAGGAAGGTATCTGGAAGCAAGCCCCATCCATAACGCTTGCGGGTGTAATGGGCGTGAAAGCCACGGGTCAGCAGGCGTAAGCCCAGTTCGGTGTCTTCCACAATGGTGTCGGTGGCCCAGCCGCCCGCCTCGTCGAAGGCAGAACGCTTCACCATCAGCATGGTGCCATGGGCGATGATGGCGTTGTCCTCGTTGCGCTGCACCATGCCGATGTCGAAAAAGCCGGCATATTCCGCGTTCATGATGGTTTTTAGCAGGTTTTCGTGGCCATCGCGATGGTCTTGCGGTGCTTGGATAATCGCCACTTGAGGGTCGTTGAACCAAGGCACCAAATCTTTAAGCCAATCGGGGTCCACTTGGTAATCGGCATCGACGGCTGCAATAACCGCCGCATCGGGGTCCATGTCCTTGAGTGCCAGATTCAGCGCACCCGCCTTAAAGCCAGACACTTTGGGCAGGTAGACAAACTTAAATCGCGGCCCCAGCTTTCGACAATGTTCTTCGATGGGTTTCCAGAAATGCTCCTCCGGGGTGTTGTTGACAATGGCTAGAACCTCGAAGTTCGGATAATCCAAAGCGGCCATGCTGTCCAAGGTCGCCATGTACATATCCGGTTGTTCCTTGTAAGCCGGCACATGGATGGAGACCAACGGTGCAGGGTAGGGTAAAACCTGGTAGTTTTTTCCAAGCTCAATCAGCCGAACAGGCTCGTGGCCTAGCATCACCTCGGCGATTTCATTAACCTTCGCCAAGGTGATGACAGCCAATGGCAGCATCATCAAGAAACCGATGCCCCACATGACCCACAAGCCAGGATTCAGGTAATAATCCAATGGATAAAACGCAGCGGAGATTAAGCCCGCTCCCAGCGCGTTGGCAGCCAAGGCGTAGGCTAATGCATGTCCGAACGTTGGACGCCTCCGTCTCAATCCCCACGCGGCAATAATCGTCCCGATTAAGATGCCGCCGTATGCCAACTCGATTCGAGTCTGATTAACCGGACCGCTTAATGGGAACTTAGGTGTACGGTTGACATCGTAAAGCCCCCAATAGGGTCCGGCATTACTGCCTTCAAAACTTTTCCAAGGCTGGTCGAAAGCTTCGACGATGTTGTAGTCTATCCCACGCCGTCCGGCTTCACGCAAGAATTCCCGCACGACCTCGGCTTGCTTCAATGGATTCGGAATCGCCTTCAAGCGGTTATAACCCTGGCTAGGCCAACCGAACTCACCGATAAGAATTCGTTTGCCAGGATACATCTTACGCAGCAAATCATATTTTTCCAGCGCATAATCGACGGCGTTTTCAGCGCCTATCTCTTCCCAGAATGGCAGGTTGTGGGTGGTGATGAAGTCCACCTCCTTGACCAATTCGGGAATGAACACCCATTCGCTCCAGCCTTCGCTGGTAGTCACCTGTTTGGCACTTTGTGTTTTGGCCTGACGGATGTATTCCACCAAGTCGTTCAAACGCAACTGGGCCTCTGGGGACAATTTTAATTTCCCCCCTTCGGTCTCGGCCACGTCAGGGTATTCCATACGCGTCCGCAGCATAACCTCGTTGCCGACGATTAATTCACGGACATTCCAGTTTTCACGCGCCAGCTTGATTGCCGATTCCATTTCTTTTTGGTTGGCTTCCTTGAGGTTTTGGTCCACATTGCCGACGGCATCACGCACATCATTCAACCAAACCCCCAAACTGACATCGAGATTGTATTTTTGGGCTAACTTGGGAATTTCAGCCGCACTGCCAATTGACGTGTAAATTCGCACTTTTTTGGCGACATCAGCGACCATTTTTAAATCTTGGTCAATTTCCCCGATGCTTTTCTCGGTCCCCTTAAACGGAGGATGGGAAGGCTCATAGGCAAGCGAAAGAGAAGCGATCCTGCCGGTAATATCGGGCGGTTCGGCCACTTGCTGCGCCACATACCAAACGGCATATTGTGCAAAAGCGGCAATCAGCGTGGAAATCAAAACGATTAGGCGCATAGTAAATAGCGGTTTATAAGGTGGAAGTATCAAGAATCATGGTGCTGAAACCTTGCGGCAAGCTGCGAAAGAATGCATCAATTCTCAGTTTGGCACGAAACCCCGTCATTTCGGCATGGATGCCGAAATCCAGGCCATGGACGGTAACTTGTCGCTGCTAACATGCTTGAACAAGCCCTTCATTATCCGCCAGATTGCCATCCTTGGACGCTGGATTCTGGCATCCATGCCAGAATGACGGGCAACTTGCATCGTTTCGGCCCAAACTGAGAATTGCTGGAAAGAATACCATCCCTTGAGCAGTTCACTTTACGGTGACGTGGCCGGTTTGTCGGAGGGCGTTTTGATTATCTTTGGGATCACCGTGGGTTCATCCCAGCATTCAGTCACTTGTTCCGGTGTAGGATTTGATAATCCAGGATTGGCTGTCTGTAGATTGACTAAACATCCGAACGCCTGGGCCAAGTGCGCAGGTGAACAACTGAACGCCGCGTAGAAGGTGTGAAACTGGCTGGCAGCGCCTGAATCTTCCCTTGCCAGGGCGGCAATCACCCGTTGCCCGGTACGGACACATTCCGGCTTTGCCTTGAGTCTGGACGCAGAGGATGTTTTGGTTTGATTGGATGCCACATTGGCCACGGGGATTGATGAAGCCGGTTTGGTCACAGGGGCCGGCTTGACCGGGTTGGTGGCGGTTGTCTCAGGCTTTGCCGCAGCCGGTGCCGTCGTGTTAGGCGTATTATCAGCGACAACAAAGGAGGCTGGCATAAACATCAGCACGACCAACCCAATTTTTACCAAACTAGGGATGGCTTTGCTTACGGGCAGGGTAGTGACACTACAGAATTTCATAAAATGCGACCTTTTTCTTTCGTAATGATTGTTTGTTATTTTAAGTCTATGGGTCAGCGTAAGCTTTGGGCTGTGCATAACCCTGGATGTGAATCTATGAGTCTATGGTACATTATCTAACAATATTCTTGTAAGTGGATGGTGTGATTGACATGCTATTGAAACGTTGGTTCGTTTCCTTCATCCTGGCAGTGGCTTCCTTGCTGACGATCTGGCATTGGTGGAATTTAAGCCAACCCATTATTCTTGTGGATGCCCCGACAGACCGCCTTAGCTGCGTGTCCTACTCACCCTACCACAAACCGCATCAAACACCGCTCGTTAGATCCATGCACATTGAGGCATCTCAAATCGAGGCTGACTTGAAAAATTTGGCACAACGCTTCGATTGTGTGCGCATCTATTCCGTAGGACAGGGTTTGCATGAAGTGCCAAGGATCGCCCAACAACTGGGGATCAAAGTTTTGCTAGGAATGTGGATCGGACGAAGTCAAAGCGATAATGAAAAGGAACTGACTCGCGCAGTGGATATTGCCCGTAAATATCCGTCCACCATCCGAGCCATTGTAGTCGGAAACGAGGTTCTGTTGCGCGGGGAGCAACCCGCATCAGTGATAAGGGCCTATATCGAGCGTGTCAAGTCTGCCGTTCCCGGTGTCAAGGTGACGTATGCCGATGTTTGGGAATTCTGGCTACGCAATAGGGAACTAGCCGATGCCGTCTCCTTTGTCACTGTTCACATCCTGCCTTATTGGGAAGACCGCCCTGTCGACATTGGCAATGCCGTCGGACATGTCAGCCACATTTATCAAAAAGTTAAAAATGAACTGAAAGGCAAGGAGGTGATGATTGGCGAAACGGGTTGGCCAAGCTTTGGCCGACAGCGCCAAGGTGCAGTGCCTAGCCTGGTCAACCAAGCGCGTTTCATTCGTGAGTTCTCTGTGCGTGCGAATCTGGAAAAAATAAACTACAACGCCATTGAGGCGTTTGATCAGCCTTGGAAGCGAAAATTGGAGGGTGCAGTCGGCGGCTATTGGGGTTTGTATGACAGTTACGACACCCCGAAGTTTCCGTTTCGCGGACCCGTGGCAGAAGCCCAGTCGTGGAGCTATGTGGCTTTCGCCATGATGGGTTTGGTATTTGCCGTGTTTGCCTACTTGGAACGGCGTAAATTGACCGTAACCGTTCACTCCTCCCTGGGTGCGAGGACATCCTGGATTGAACGGTTACGACTGAACAGTGTCCATGCCATGGCTTTGCTCGCCATCAGCGCCATAGGCGGCGGCGCTTCTACCGGTTTTTTGCGCGAGATGGTGATGGCGAACCGCACACCGTTGGAATGGATAGTCACAAGCCTATATTTCGCCTTCCTGATAGCCGCCGTATTTTTATTTGGCCGGCCTTTGGCCGCCTGTTGTTCGCTAGGGGGTACAACACCCAGCTTGGCTCCTGTTAGCCATTGTTTGCGCTGGGTAAGGCGCAACGATCAAAGCTTCGATAGCATTGCCCGCTGGTCAGGCGCTTTGCGGGCCGCATTCCTCTTCGGCGCTGCCATGGTTTGCATGCTTCTTGTCTTCGATTCACGCTACCGCGATTACCCTCTGGCACTCTACTCGGCCCCGGCTTTATTTTTAGCGCTGTTGTCTTGGGTCAACGGAAAAAACCAAGCCGACTTGGAAGAAGTTTTCCTGGCCGGATGGATTGGTTTTTCAGGAATTTGGATAACGGTCTTCGAGCATGTGGTCATATCGCCGGACGAACCTTGGGGGCTTGCCAGAGGGATAAACCAACACGCCTTTGAATGGACCGGATTATGCCTGTTACTGGCCGGATCGGTGCTTGGCCCGGCAATCGTCGAACTGCGTTCGCGCCATCGTCAGCAAACCCCGTAAAACAGCAACTGCCGCCTATTCCCAACAATACAAACACATGACCAAAATAAAGAATGAAGTCCAGCTTCTCAAGAAAGCCGTGGAAGTCGCGGAAAAATATGCAAAGAACCGAGGATTTGCTGGTTTTCCGCCCACTACGACGGCCAATGAGAAAGTGGAATGCAGTTACCGCCTATTGGTCAATGACAAGTTGATAACGCCTCTTGCCGTCGACCAAGAGAACATTCCCAACATGAAACACAAACTGGCGATATGGATTTCCCGCCAATTGCCCAAAGACCATCCGCTTTTGAAATAGACAGCGTGGGGGACGAACGCCAGAACTTATTGGGGCGCGGGCGGATAAAACTAGAGGGAAACAGGCCAAAGCGTAACCCCGCATCCCGTTGATCGGTCGATCAGTGGTGGTATGGATTTTGGTGTATTCCCATTCGGCGAAATACGCGGGGGCAGTTATTGCGTCCGGTACTACTCCCATTTCACTCTAAAAATATATATGTGCTGTAAGTCGGGTTAGGCGCTTGCACCGTAACCAAGCAAACAACATACCCATGGTGTTTTTGTCGGGTTACGCTACGCTAACCAGACTTACATTTTTATCTAATATTTTAGTGAAATGGGAGTAACTGCCCAATTTATAAAGGCAAAAAGTAAAACCTGACTCTATTTTTCACATTTTTTTACGAAATACAACAAAAAGCCCGCACTGAGGCGGGCTTAACTAATTTGTCTATTACTTACCTGTTATCTGTGTATTTTTTATCTTGCTACAATTTTACTGCTAACAATAGCAGCTAAGGCCATCAAACAAGATAGTACAAACAAGATGGAACTCTTTATTGATGGCATAGCTATAGCTACAGCTACTACTATAGCCAATAGCGATATAAGCAACCAGATCGGAATAATTTTCACTGTAGCCCTAATAAGGGTCGACACGGAGTCGCTGATTAATAAAATCATTTTATGGGGGCTGGTTTCCATGTTGTTGTTTATCTGTTTATTAGCATAAACCCACATAACAGATCCTAGAATAATTGAAATTAAGTTTCCAATGAGTAGTTCTGTTAACATGGCAACCTCCGGTAATTAAATTATAAGATTAATAGAGTTAAGAAGACAAGTATAAGAAAGAGCAATACTAAATATAAACATTAGAAGAGAACCTAGGTTGTTTCTCTTTGAACCTACAATCATGCATAATATCCAAAGAATTATTAAAATAATATCCATAAGTATGTATATTACTTGATTATCCGCTGAATATGCACCAAACAATCCAGAACTAACATTTTTCAACAATAGACCATTATATAATGTAAATGCTGTTGATGATATTTTCCCTGCTAGAAGATGCGGATTAAATATATTTAATATTAATTCTAAAAAAGTACCAAAAAAAACAAATAATATTGGTAAATATGGGATCAGTTTACCTATTCCAATCATTTTTTTTCCTCGATGCTGTATATAAAACGATTAAGCACAAAAAGCCATTGACAAAATTAAGCCAATGACACAAATGGAACAACTCTTGATTGTTAAAGAAATTACAATGCCTTGTGAAAAGGCATCAAGTGCGATAATAAGTCTTACGGTACACCGTTGTCAAGTGGCATATTTTAATGTGGTGCGATTAAAAGTGATTCGGCGTAAGTCGGAGTAAGGTCGTGCGTAGTGCAGCGACCGTTTTTTTGCATTCTACCAGTCAGGTTGCCGGAAATGCCCACTAGCTCGGGCTTATTCCTGACTACTTTCAATCCGCGATCCTGTATTTTCTTGCTCTGAGGTTAGGACGCATCACTTCTAATCGCACCCATTTTAATGCATATGCCCCACTAAAACTGTAGGGACAGGTTCGGTCCCCACCCCTACTTCGCCGCCTTTTGGTCGCCCCATCCCAACCTTCCCCCGTGGGGGGAAGGAGTGTGTCAACAGCATTGAGGGTTAGGGTGGGGTGAGTGCTACGCCATGAATTGCTGTAGCAAGCTATTGAGTTTATGGACGAACGCCGCCGGATCGTCAATCTGACCGCCTTCGCTTAGTACAGCCTGATCGAAAAGTATCAGGGTCAAGTCAGCAAAGCGGGTTTCGTCAGCCTCGTTTTTGAGCTTGCCAATCAATGGATGGTTCGGGTTAATCTCGAAAACCGGCTTGCTGCTCGGGAAGTTTTGTCCTGCTTCTTTCAGGATGCGCTCCATGGTACGGCTCATCCCATAAGCCTCGCTGACTAGGCAGGCCGGGGATTCGGTCAAGCGATGGCTAATGCGTACATCAGAAACCTTGCCGTCTAGGGCTTGCTTGATTTTTCCGATCACTTCCTCAAAGTCCTTGCCGACACTGTTGATTTCTTCTTTTTCCTTCTCTTCTTCCAGCTTGCCCAAATCCAGATCGCCGCGGGCGATGGATTGCAGATGCTTGCCTTCGTAATCGCTCAGGTGGTCTGTCAGCCAAGAGTCGATGCGGTCGCCCAACAACAATACCTCTACACCTTTCTTGCGGAAAATTTCCAAGTGTGGGCTATTCTTGGCCGCTGACAAACTATCGGCGGTGATGTAATAAATCTTATCCTGGCCTTCTTTCATGCGCCCGATATAGTCGTCTAGCCCAACTTCTTGGGTATCCGTCTCGGTGGAAGAGAAGCGCAATAGTTTGGCGATGCGATCCTTGTTCTTGTAATCATCAATGATGCCCTCCTTGAGCACCTGGCCAAATTCTTTCCAGAAGGATTTGAATTTTTCCGGCTCGTTATTGGCCAAATCTTCAAACAACCCGAGCAACTTCTTCACCGCGCCGGAACGGATTTTTTCCAGCAGCTTATTTTCCTGGAGCAATTCGCGGGAAATGTTCAACGGCAAGGAATCGGAGTCGATGACACCGCGAATAAATCGCAGGTAGCGCGGCATCAACTTGTCGGCATCGTCGGTGATGAACACTTTGCGAACATACAGCTTCACCCCATGCTTGGGGTCGCGATCCCAAAGGTCAAAAGGCGCATGTGACGGGATGTACAACAGCAAGGTATACTCGTTATTACCCTCGACGCGGCTGTGGACGCGGGCCAACGGCTCTTTCAAATCATGGGAGACATGCTTGAAAAACTCGGTGTATTGTTCTTCGGATATTTCGTCCTTGGATTTGGTCCACAACGCCGAGGCACTGTTGACCGTTTCATACTCTACCGGTTTTTCGTCCTTGTCCTCGCCGTAGTTTTCCTTTTTCATTTCAATGGGGATTGAAATATGGTCGGAGAATTTACGGATGATGGTGCGTAGCTTCCAGTTTTCCAGGAACTCGTCCTCGCCCTCGCGCAGGTGCAGGGTGATTTTGGTGCCGCGATCAAGTTTTTGGATGGTTTCCAAGGTGAATTCCCCTTCCCCTTTCGATTCCCAGCGCACACCTTCCTCAGGGTCGCCGCCGGCCTCGCGGGTTTCCAAAGTCACCCGGTCGGCGACGATGAAAGAAGAATAGAAACCAACGCCAAACTGCCCAATGAGTTGGCTGTCCTTGGTTTCGTCGCCCGTCAGCGATTCAAAGAAATGGCGAGTGCCTGAACGGGCAATGGTGCCGATGTTTTCGCGCACTTCGTCGCGGTTCATGCCGATGCCGTTATCCTCTATCGTGATGGTGCGATTTTCCTTGTCGAAATCGACGCGGATTTTCAACTGGCTGTCGCCTTCGTAGAGGCTTTCGTTGCTCAGCGCATTGAAGCGCAGCTTGTCGGCGGCATCGGAAGCATTGGAGATCAGTTCGCGTAGAAAAATTTCCTTGTTGCTGTACAAGGAATGGATCATCAAATGAAGCAGTTGCTTGACTTCCGCTTCAAATCCTAAAGTGACTTTGTTTTCCGCAACAGACATGGCGTTTGCAAATCCTCTTGTAATATAGTGGTTTAAATAAAGCCGATTCAGCCCGATATTTTAAGTTGATATTGTTCAACTTTACTATTCATAAGGCCCATTATTGGGATGTTTTGAGTTTTTTCAAGCGTTCGGCTTTGAAAATCGGTTGAGGGCTTGCCAACATCGTGAGTGCAAGGCTTGCCTTGGGATTGGGTGTAGAGTCAGCAAGGCAAGCCTTGCCGGATGATGACAAAACCCAAAATCACTCATGCCGATTGGCAAGGTATTGAACTGTCAGATGTTGAAAACGCTGCATTCATAAAACTTATTCCGCCTCATACGCCAACACCTGCCCCAACCACTTTTCAACCTCCTTGACGCTCATCCCCTTGCGCTTGGCATAATCATCCACCTGGTCGCGGTTGAGTTTGCCGACGTTGAAATACTTGGCCGCCGGGTGGGAGAAATACCAGCCGCTGACCGAGGAAGCCGGGTGCATGGCGAAGCTTTCCGTCAAGAAGATACCCGCATTTTCCAATGGGTCGAGCAAGGCAAACAACGCGGATTTCTCGGTGTGGTCGGGGCAGGCCGGATAACCAGGGGCCGGACGGATGCCCCGGTATTCCTCATGGATTAGTTGCTGGGTGGTTAAATTCTCATCCGCCGCATAGCCCCAAAATTCCGTGCGCACCCGTTTGTGCATCACCTCGGCAAGGGCTTCGGCGAGGCGGTCGGCAAGGGCTTTGAGCATGATGCTGCTGTAGTCGTCATGGTCTTTGGCAAAACGAGCCAAATGTTCTTCAATACCCTGACCGGCTGTCACGGCAAAACCGCCGACATAATCGTCGACTCCTTCAGAGCCGACGAAGTCGGACAGGCAGTAGTTGGGCTGGCCAGGCGGCTTGATGTGCTGCTGGCGCAGGTGGTGCAAAGTCGTCAATACTTCATCGCGACTGTCATCGGTGTAAAGGACTATGTCGTCGCCTTGCCGGTTGGCTGCGAAGAAACCAATCACAGCACGGGGCCGTAGCCAGTTTTGTTCGACGATGAGCTTGAGCATCCTTTTGGCATCATCGAACAGATTGCGGGCATGTTCGCCGACTTGGGCATCGTCAAGAATTTTCGGGTAACTGCCGCTTAACTCCCAAGTATGGAAGAAGGGCGTCCAGTCGATGCATTCGGCAAGTTCGGCGAGGGGATAGCCATCAAACACTTTGACGCCAAGAAAAGTCGGCTCGGGCGGGGTATAGTCCTGCCAATCGCCATGAAAGGCGTTGTCACGGGCGGCATCCAAGCTGTGCATGGGGTTCTGTTGCTTGCGCCCGGTGTGGCGCAGGCGGACTTCTGCGTATTCCTTTTTGATTTTTGCAGCATACTCCTCGCGCAATTCTTCACTCAACAAACTACCGGCCACACCGACGGCGCGGGAGGCATCGGTGACATAAACCACCGCGCCTTGATAGTTAGGCTCGATTTTGACCGCCGTGTGGGCGCGGGAGGTCGTGGCCCCGCCAATCAGCAACGGCATGGTGAAACCTTGTCGCTGCATTTCCTTGGCGACATGGACCATCTCATCTAATGACGGCGTGATAAGGCCGCTCAAGCCGATCATATCGGCATTCTCATCACGGGCGGCTTGCAGGATTTTTTCCGCAGACACCATCACACCTAAATCGACTACATCAAAGCCGTTACATTGCAATACCACGCCAACGATGTTTTTGCCTATGTCATGCACGTCGCCTTTAACCGTGGCGAGTATGATCTTGCCGTTGGACTGGACCTCGCCAATCAAGGCTTTTTCCTCTTCCATGAAGGGCATCAGAAAAGCCACCGCCTTTTTCATCACGCGGGCAGATTTGACGACTTGCGGCAGGAACATTTTGCCTGCCCCGAATAAATCGCCAACGACGTTCATGCCGTCCATCAGCGGGCCTTCGATCACATGCAGGGGGCGTTCGACCTCAAGGCGGGCGGCTTCGGTATCGGTTTCGATAAATTCGTCTATGCCTTTGACCAAGGCATGTTCAAGCCGTTTGCCCACGGGCCAATCCCGCCATGCCAAATCCTCTTTTTTCTCGGCTGGCCCGCCGCCTGCACGGTAATTGTCCGCAATTGCCAACAAGCGTTCGGTGCCATCCTGTCGTCGATTGAGAATGACATCCTCCACCGCCTCGCGCAGTGCCGGCGGGATTTCATCGTAGATTGCCAATTGTCCAGCGTTGACGATGCCCATCGACATCCCCGCTTTGATGGCATGGTAGAGGAAAACCGCATGGATTGCCTCTCGTACCGGATCGTTGCCACGGAAGGAAAACGAGACATTGGATACGCCGCCCGATATCCATGCATGGGGCAAAGTGGCTTTAATACGGCGGGTCGCTTCGATGAAGTCCACACCGTAATTATTGTGCTCTTCAATGCCGGTGGCAACAGCGAAGATATTGGGGTCGAAAATGATGTCTTCAGCCGGAAAGCCAATGCCTGTCAAAAGGTGATAGGCCCGGGTGCAGATTTCCACTTTACGATCTTCAGTATCGGCTTGGCCCTGTTCGTCGAAAGCCATGACGATCACAGCCGCACCATAGCGGCGGGCAAGTTTGGCATGGTGCAGGAAAGCCTCTTCGCCCTCCTTCATGGAAATGGAATTGACGATGCCCTTGCCCTGGATGCATTGCAAACCGGCTTCGAGGATTTCCCACTTGGAGGAATCCAACATGACCGGCACACGGGCGATATCGGGTTCGGAGGCAATCAAGCTAAGAAAGCGCACCATCGCCGCTTTCGAATCCAACATGCCTTCATCCATGTTGATGTCGATGATTTGCGCACCGTTTTCCACTTGTTGCCTAGCTACGTCCAAAGCCTTTTCGTATTGCTCCTCCCGGATCAAACGACGGAACAAGGCAGAGCCAGTGACATTGGTGCGCTCCCCTATATTGACGAACAGCGAATCAGGCCCGATGTTCATTGGCTCCAGCCCAGCCAAACGGCATTGTGGCTGGATGTCAGGAATGCGGCGCGGCGGGAAATGCTCGACGGCATCGTGGATGGCCTTGATGTGGCGGGGCGAGGAACCGCAACAACCGCCGATGATATTCAAATAGCCGTTTTCCGCCCAATCGGCAACTTCCTTCGCCATGGCCTCCGGGGTCAGGTCGTATTCGCCGAATTCGTTGGGTAGCCCGGCATTGGGATGGGCCGAGACATAAGTATTGGCAATCCGGGAAAGTTCTTCGACATATTGGCGCAGCTTGTCCGGGCCTAGGGCGCAGTTGAAACCAAAGGAAATCGGCTCGACATGGCGCAGCGAATTCCAGAAAGCACCGGTGGTCTGGCCTGACAGCGTGCGGCCCGAAGCGTCGGTGATCGTGCCGGAAATCATCACCGGCAACTTAAACCCGTGATCGTCGAAATATTTCTCCACCGCGAAAATCGCCGCCTTGGCGTTGAGGGTGTCGAAAATAGTCTCGATCATCAGAATATTGGCCCCGCCATCGACAAGACCCCGTGCGGCTTCATAATACGCTTCAACCAGTTCGGCGAAGCTGACGTTGCGAAACCCCGGATCGTTGACATCGGGAGACATGGACGCAGTGCGGTTGGTCGGGCCGATGACTCCGGCGACAAAACGCGGTTTGGCGGGATTTTTAGCCTCGGCTTCGTCGGCCACTTGTCGGGCCAACCGGGCGGATGCGACGTTGATTTCATAGGCTAGTTCTTCCATGCCGTAATCGGCCATGGCAATGCGGGTGGCATTAAACGTGTTGGTTTCCAGAATGTCCGAACCCGCATCCAAATAGGCCCGCTCAATGGCTTGGATGATGTGCGGTTGGGTCAGCGACAATAAATCGTTGTTACCCTTGAGGTCTCGCGTCCAGTCGGCAAAGCGCTCACCCCGGTAATCCTTTTCCTCCAGTTTGTAAGTCTGGATCATGGTGCCCATGGCCCCATCCAAGAATAAGATGCGTTCCGCCAGACGTTGTTTGAATAATTCGGTGCGTTGAGTATGGTCGTTCATATCTGGTTCTTCTCTTTATAAAGTTTCCGCTGCGAAATCCGCCAGTCTGGACCGTTCCCCCCGCCGCAGAGTAAGGTGGGCACCAAAGGAATAAGATTTGAAATGATCTATGACATAGGTCAAACCCGATGTCGTCCCAGTCAAATAAGGCGTGTCAATCTGACCTAGATTGCCTAGGCAAATAACCTTGGTTTGGGGACCGGCACGGGTAATCAGGGTTTTCATCTGCTTCGGGGTCAAGTTCTGGGCCTCGTCAAGGATGATGTAGCGATTTAGAAAAGTGCGTCCGCGCATGAAATTAAGCGCACGAACTTTGACGCGGTTACTGATTAGGCTGTTAGTGGCGGCTTTTTCCCACCCACCGGCATCGGTACTACCGCCACCGAGCAGTTCCAGATTATCCAGCAAGGCCCCCATCCAAGGGGCCATCTTCTCTTCTTCCGTACCAGGGAGGAAGCCTATGTCCTCGCCCAAAGGAATCGTTTCACGGGTCATGATAATTTCCCTGTAGAGCTTGTCGTCCATAGTCTGCGCCAGACCCGCCGCCAACGCCAACAGAGTCTTGCCGGTCCCTGCTTGACCCAGCAGGGAAACAAAATCAATCTCGGGATCAAGCAACACATTCAAGGCGAAGTTTTGCTCGCGATTTCGCGCCTGTATGCCCCAGACGCTGTGCTTGGCTTCACGGTAATCATGGGCCAATTCAAGGGTGGCGGTGTCACCTTCATGGCTACGCACGATGCACTCAAACGCAGAATCATCAGGCAAGTATAGAAATTGATTGCTGTGCCAGTTTTTCACCAACGGACCTGTGACCTTGTAGAAGGTGTGGCCACGATGATCCTGCCAGGAATTCATCTTGTCGCCATGGGTAGACCAGAAATCCGCTGGCAATTCCTCCATGCCGCTGTACAGCAGGTTGATATCGTCAAGGACTTGGTCGCTGTGGTAATCCTCCGTATGGATGCCGAGCACGGAGGCTTTGATGCGCATATTGATGTCCTTGGACACCAACGTCACCAGCACTTCAGGCATTTCATCGGCCAAAGCCAGTGCCGTGGCGAGGATGGCGTTGTCGGCCACGCCACCGGGCAGGGATTCGGGCAAGACATAAGACATGCGCTTGACTTGGAAAAACAAGCGTCCAGTGCATTTCTCGTCTATGCGGGTCGCATACTGGAGTTGCGGCAGCGGAATGCCTTCGTTGATGGTCTCTATGTCCGCGTGTTGGATCAATTCATCCAAGAAGCGGCTGGCTTGGCGGGCATTGCGGGCCACTTCAGAAAAGCCCTTTTTGGAATTGTCCAACTCCTCTAGCACGATCATGGGAATAAATATGCCATGCTCCTGAAATCGGAACAGTGAAGATGGGTCATGCATCAACACATTGGTGTCGAGGATGAAAAGTTTATTCTTGTTATCGTTGGTCATACAGCGTTTTTAACATCTAATTGTTACTAGAAATATTTCATTGTGTTGCCGATTGTTATTTTAAATCAATGGCATGGATGGACTCCTAACATTATATTTATTTTAGGGCATGAAAACGCTGTAATTCGAAACCCCTAACGGTAAACCCAGCCGGGTAATTGGGGGTGTTTCTCTGCGTTGCGCCCGACATTCCGATTTGTTGGGCAACGGGAGCCGTTGCCCGACTACAAGACTGGCTAGTTATTTGTGCTCAAGCTATTCTCTAATTTAATTATCAAGTTTTTAGCGAGTTCTATGTATATTTCTGCTGATTCAGAAGATGGGCGAAATGACAACTCATGTATGCCACGATTTCGAATGATCTGCAATTCCCTGATGAGCATTGATTCTTCAAATGAAATGATTCCTTTTTCCTCTAATTTTTTGATACATGAAAGGAAAGGAGTATGCGGGGTTCCTGTATAAGGAATATCAAATTTGTAAAAAACTTTCCTTGCTGAATGTTCAATTTCAAGCCATGTTTTTATAATTGCTCCATTGGGGTCTGATGCTGCAAGTGCTTTTTCTCGCTCAGTTATCTTGGGCGGATTCTCAGTTTTGAAAGTTTTTTCTGATAATACTTCTAGTTCTTTTTCAAATTCAAATTCAGAAGTACCAATTTTACCTTTCTTTATTTTTGAAATAAGTCTTTTAATTTCATTTCGAAATACACATATTCCGGTGATAGCCACAAGCGGCCACGCGAGACTTTTAATTATTTCAGATATAAATGTAAGTTTATCCATGTTCTTTATTAATGCTGCCAAACAATTTTTTATTTTCTATCGTTCCCACACACAGGTACTCACCGTTATTCATAAGTGCATGGATGCCGGTTTACTGCAACCCGGAGGGTTGACAGCTATTAGCCAGGGGTTGAGCGAAGCGACACCCCCGGAACATACGAAATATAAAGCCTCGACCCCAGAGGGGTCGCAGCAATCCGACGCAGCAAAAAATTTAGGCATTCCCCAAAAGCGGTGCGAATGGTTCTTTCTGGCAAATGGCATCCTGCGCCGGACGAGAAAGACTGCGACCCCTCCAGGGTCGATGATCCATTGCTCACTAACCGGGGGTGTCGCTGACGCTCAACCCCCGGCTAACGGCTTGAACCCCTTCGGGGTTCTTCTGTCATGCCCAACTGCCAAGCAGGGATTGACATCAACATCTTGCTTAAATGTGGCATCGGCAATTGCCTTGTGCAGTTCTATTTCCTGCATGGCATTTGCAACCCTTTTAAGTTCACCTTTTTCAAATGCTTCAAGGATTTCCATCTCCTCTGAATCAAGTTTTCTCATTATTCCACGCGTAGGTCTTCATTCTCGGAGGATAACAGGACAAACGGCGTATCGCAAACGTATGCAGCATGAATCAGCAATTCTCATTTTGGCTAAAGTGCCGTCAATCCGGCTGGGATGCCGGAATCCAGAGCCATGGACGGTAACTTCCCGATTGCACAATTGCTCGATTCAAGTGTCCTGACAGCCCGTAGTTTCACATCCTTGTGACTGGATTCCGGCATCCCGGCAGGAATGACGGTCTTCGGTCTACTTGTTTATTACGGCGAGAATTCCAGCTTAGGAATACGGGCTTTGAAACTACAACTTCCCGAGAAAATGCAACGGTTAGCCTAGTAGGTCCGGCGCGTCTCTTAGCGTTGCGCCCGACATTCCGGTTTCTGATTAGCAAGTTGTTTCAGCAAAGCCCAAAACGCCGTCATTCCGGCAGGGATCGCCGGAATCCAGATTGCAGGGATGCCCTAAACTCCGCCGTCCATGGAGCCTAGATTCCGGCGATCCCTGCCGGAATGACGGGATAGCTGGATTACCTTTTTAATCAGCCGGGACGAATTTCACGCTGCAATCTCAAAAACTTTGTCGTGTTCGGAGATTTCGATTTGTTCCAAGTCTATTCATGTTGAAAACGCTGGTCGCGCACTGCCTCCAGCACCTTCTCGACATGACCTTTGACGCTGACCTTGCGCCATTCGCGTACCAGCCGGCCTTCGCTGTCGATCAGGAAGGTGCTGCGTTCTATGCCTTGCACCTGCTTGCCGTACATGTTCTTCTGTTTGATCACGTCGAACAGCCCGCACAGCGTTTCGTCGGCATCGGAAATCAATTCAAACGGAAACGCCTGCTTGCATTTAAAGTTCTCATGGGATTTCAGGCTATCGCGTGACACCCCGAAGATTTCAGTGCCAAGCTCCGCGAATTCGGCGTAATAATCGCGAAAGTCCTGCCCCTCTTGGGTACAGCCTGGCGTGCTGTCTTTGGGGTAAAAGTAAATCACCCAATTTCTACCGTTCAAGTCGGTGAGGGAGATCGTCTTGCCGGAAGTGGCTAGCGCGGTAAAATCGGGAACTGTTTGACCGATGGCGGGGGCAGTCATGAGTGGAGGCTCCAGGGGATAGGTTTAGCGTTTAACAGGCTCCAAAATGGCATCGAGATTCTGCTGGTCGCAGAACTCAAGAAACTCATCGCGCAATGATACAATCCTGATTGCGATCGGAATCTTGACAATCATGCGGGCGACCAACAGTGGTGTGTTGCTATACGGGGCGGGATAGCGGCTAGTGCTCACATCAAGAATTTTAATGCCGCGTTTGGTGAAAAAAGAAACGAGTTCATAGATGTTGTCGATCTGGTCATTGGCGAAGATATCCACCCCATAAGGGATCACACCCTCATCTTCCGGGTGGCTTTCTTTTGCACGCAAGGTATTGACCTTGATGCGATTGCGAGTGCCCATCACTTCCAAGGCGGTTTCCAGCTTGACAATATGGTTCCAATTGCCATCGACCAACAGATGGGCACCGAATTCGGTCCCCAACTCGGTCATTCGGCTTTCCAGAATATGGCACTTGCATTCCTTGATGATTCGGGTGAGTTCTTCGATCAGTTCGAGTCGATCTTGTCCTGCGACAGTAATGACGAGTTGCATGACTTTCTGTTATCTCGGATGGGAAATGAATACAAGTTTAACATCTTCCGCAACCAGTTTCCCCTATGAAGCATCACTGCCAGTGACCAAACCGACTCGGTTTTAAAAACCGAGTCGGTTTGGCTTGATGAGGGGAAGCCAGCGGGATTGCCGGGGAATTTGCTCGTTCCCAAGCTCCCGCTTGGGAATGGGGTTTTTGAAGCTCCAGCTTCCCGAAGAACGGCCAAGCAGGAGCTTGCAAGATAAGGGTTCCCAAGCCTGAACTTGGGAACCAGCCAAAATTCTGCACACACTCTGACCTCATTTTAAAAGAAAGCAACATCACCACCAACCTCAATTAATCAAGGGTTCACCTAAACAGGCTTGGACTTTGTTCAATTCAACACAGGTCTCTGAGGGTGTGGATTTATAAAAATTAGCCAATTGGCGTAAACAATCGGCAATATCTCGCGCATGTTTATACAATTGTGATTCAATCAATTTTGTATCATGGTCAAGAATGGCTAGTTCAAATCCTACCTCAAAGTGTTGAGAAACATCCATTTCAATATCATGGGAAAAATACTGATTGCCAATTTTGCATTCATTATTAACAGACACCTGCTTGGAGTGAAACTGAACAATAGAGCGCCAATGGGAATCGCTTGTCATAATATACGAATAGGCATTTGGATAGTTTGGATATGAATTGGAATAGGCACGAAACGCTAGAGCATATTTTTTCTGCCGATATGATTTATTGCCACTTTTATTGAGAGATGTCGCGGCAAGTCTGTCAGCAGAGGTGTAGCTGTGGCGTGAAGATTTTATAGTATCAATAATTCTTGACGTGTCGGGGGATTTGGCTAATTCATAAGCAAAGCAATTGAATGTGGATGCCAAGAAAGTTATTCCTAGTGTTATAGTTAGCAGACATCTCATCATTTTTCCCTTTCGGTTTGAAAACTCTGTCCCTATGGACAGAGAAGCGATTCCAATCGCTTTTTTTCGTCTTGCCAACCATAGCACACGGGCACTAAATGTCCATAGGGTTTCGAGTATATACTCAACACTGTCTCACCTTGGATTCCGATACGCCATTCAATTTGCTCGCCTAGCCGCTTGTCAAGAAGCAAAGGCCGGTTTTTCTCATCCAAGCCATACAGTTCCACTTGCTGTGCTTCCGCACCCTGCCTGTAGGTCAAGACCAAGATCGGGTGCTGACCATGCCGCCAATTGACAACGCGGGTGATAACGGGTCCATAGGCATCTTGCTTATCCGAATACCATTTTATATCCACATTCTTTGTTTTGTGGTTCAAGAGAGCCAGCTTGACCGACGGGCCGTTCTCAGAGGATTCACTCCACGCAGCCCAACGCCAGTATTTGTCGTTTTCGGTATCTGCCCCTATGATTTGCAAATCATCTAAGTGAGAGAATGCGATCTTTTCCAGAATCGAACCGTGTGCTGGGAAGGGCGGATTTGCACAAGCTAAAGATGCAAAAAACAATGTCCAGGCCAACCACAAGTGACGGATGTCGCTCATTTCGATCTTACTGGCGTAATCGGTTTTTCTGGCTCAATACAGCGACCTAAACGGGTTGTCGGAGGCACTATCTTGATATCATCAAGTTGTATCACCCCAGCATTGTCATCCGTAACCTCCGTGACTTTTTTTCCAATTAAATATGCATAGGCGGCACGACTTAAGTCCAGCACACGGCTTCCATCGGCATGCCCGTCCACAATTTTTCCTGCGCCTCGGTCGTTAACTTTGACGACTACTTTGCGCCCATGATAGGTCAACTTTAGCAGCGTTCCCATATGCAGAGCGTGCCAGCGAGATTTTGGCAGCAGTGCCGCCGTGTATTTTTCGTGATTGTAAGTATCGCCATTAGATGTCGTTTTGCCTTGGAAAAAGTCGGAATAAGTCGATGCTTCACCGTGCTTGGGGAATCCCATTTTATTGTGAGGAACATTTTTTTGTTCTGTGCAATCATCGTTCACACCCTAATAAAAAGCGAGAATACACTGTTTGTACTGGTTCCCAAGCCCTAGTTTGGAAACTTTTGCCTTGCGATTTCTCGCTTGCTTTAACACAGGAAGCCGGGGCTTCCAAAACCACGTTCCCAAGCTGGAGCTTGGGAACGAGCAAAAGATAGGGGTGGTGAACACTTACAACCGTGCTACTTTCGATTTGCCCTCACCCCAACCCTCTCCTAGAGGGAGAAGGAGTTTAATGTTGCCTTTCTTTCCGCACCCATCTATATATATTTAATCCCGAAGGGATTAAATATAGCAGGGATTAAATATATGCACTCTGAAAACTTTCCAACTCGCGGATATAATTTGCCCGCTCGAACGCACCAGGGTTGGCGACTTTACTGCGGCTCATGCCACCCCTGACCTGGGCGACGGAGGAGAATCGCCGCGCCTCCATCCATGCCTTTAAGCCATCCAGCAAAACAGTCATGTAAGACGGGCCGTGGCGCAATAGCGCGGATGTGGTCATCACCACATCGGCCCCGGCCAGCAGGTATTTGATTACTTCGTCCGGCTTTTCCACGCCACGGGTGGCGGCCAATGAGGCATTGAGCTTGCCGTGCAGCAGGGCGATCCAAAGCAGCGGCAGGCGGATTTCGCCGGCGGAACTTAACCCCAAGGAAGGCTTGACTTCCAAGGCTTGAATGTCAATATCCGGCTGATAGAAACGGTTGAATAACACCAATGCATCGGCCCCCGCTTGGTCCAGACGTTTTGCCATATGCCCCATCGCGCTGAAGAAAGGACTGAGTTTGAGTGCGACCGGTATGTTGACGGTCGATTTAACTGCCGCCAGAATATCCAGGTAGCGCTGCTCGACCTCTTCACTAGTGGCATCAAGATCGGCTTCGACCGAATAAATATTTAATTCAAGCCCGCTAGCGCCAGCCTGTTGCATCTGCTTGGCATAGTCAATCCACCCCTCGCCAGTGACACAATTGAGGCTGGCGATGACGGGCACTTCGACCGATTCCGAGGCTTGCCTTAGCAGATTGAGATAACTGTCCGGTCCGACATGAAAGGAATCGACATCAGGAAAATAACTGAGTGATTCGGCGAAGCTTTGCGTACCCGATTCCATCAGGTGCGAAAAAGCCTCATTTTCGTGCCGGATATTCTCTTCAAACAAAGAAAACATCACGACCGCCGCCGCGCCGCCATCTTCCAGCCGTTTGATTCCGTCCAAGGTGCCGGAAAGAGGCCCAGCCGAAGCGACGATGGGATGCAGCAGTTTCAGCCCCATGTAGTTTGTTGTAAAGTCCATCACAGAACTCCTTACTTTTTGGATTTTTGTTTGACGCTTGCGTCAGGATGAAAACGTGAACCGCTTCCGCTTGCCATTTCTTCGTAAATTTCCCATTTCTGATTGACCACCTGCTGTGCCAATTTCATCAGTTCCTCGCTCTCGGCGGGATGGCTGCGGGACAGCATCTTATAACGCAGTTCGTTGAAGGCGTAATCCTTCAACTTAATGGCCGGTCGCGGCGAGTCGAGCACGAAGGGATTCCTGTCCGATTCGCGCAGTGCCGGGTTATAGCGAATCAAAGGCCAATGACCGCAGGCCACGGCTAGGTCTTGCTGTTTAAGCCCATGCTCCATGTTGATGCCATGGGCGATGCAATGGCTGTAAGCCAGCACTAGGGACGGACCCGGATAGGCTTCCGCCTCGCGCAGTGCAAGCAAAGTTTGCTGCGGATTGGCCCCCATGGCGATCCTGGCCACATAAACACTACCGTAGGATATGGCTTGCAGGGCGAGGTCTTTTTTGGCTACTGGTTTGCCCCCGGCGGCAAACTTCGCCACCGCGCCCATCGGGGTGGATTTGGACATCTGACCACCCGTATTGGAATAAACTTCGGTATCCAGCACGAGGATGTTGATGTTCCTGCCACTGGCCAACACATGGTCTACACCCGACGAGCCAATGTCATAAGCCCAACCGTCACCGCCCATGATCCAGATGCTACGATGGACTAAATGGTCGGCCACGGAAAGCAAATCCTTGGCCTTCTCGGTATCCAGAATGATCAAAGCCGCCTTCAATTCCGCAACCCGGATGCGCTGGTCGCGGATCTGCGACTCGGTGGCTTGCGGAGCTTCGATGATTTGATCGACCAGTGCCGGATTGACCGCACCCTTGAGTTCCAAGGCTAGCTGAATTGCCACTTCCAAATGCTTGTCGGCAGTCAGGCGGAAACCCAAGCCAAATTCGGCATTGTCTTCAAACAGCGAGTTGGACCATGCCGGTCCGCGCCCCTCCGCATTTTTGGTCCAAGGCGTGGTGGGCAAATTGCCGCCGTAAATGGATGAGCAACCGGTGGCATTGGCCATGATCAGGCGGTCGCCGAACAATTGTGACAACAAGCGGACATAAGGCGTTTCGCCGCAACCCGCGCAGGCACCGGAAAACTCAAACAACGGTTCCAGAAATTGGGTGCCCCGGACCGAGGAAAAATCCACCTTGGAACGGTCATTGAATGGAATGCTTTCAAAGAACCTGATATTGGCAAGTTCTTGTTTGAGAATAGGCTCTTTGGGTTTCATGTTGATGGCCTTGACCCCGCTTTGCTGAAGGCTCTTGGCCGGGCATACTTCCACACACAAGTTACAACCGGTGCAATCCTCGACATAGACTTGCAGGGTATAGCGCGTGTCAGGGAAGCCCCGTGCATTGATCTGGGCGGATTTGAACGCTTCCGGCGCATTCTTCAGCCGCGTTTCGGGATAGAACTTGGAACGGATGACACCGTGTGGACAAACAAAGCTACAATTTCCACACTGGATGCAAATATCAGGCTCCCAAATCGGGACAAAAGCAGAGATATTGCGCTTTTCCCATTGCGTCGTGCCGCTCGGATAGGTGCCGTCTATGGGTAGCATGGAGACTGGCAATTGGTCGCCCTTGCCCGCCATCATCATCGCCGTCACCTGTTGCACGAATTCAGGTGCTTTTGAGGACACCGTCGGCGGTAGGTCGATAGTGCCCTTGGCCTCTTTCGGCACGTCAATTTTATACAGCCGGGCCAGGGTTTGATCCACCGCGATATAGTTTTTCTTGACGACATCCTCGCCCTTCTTGCCATAGGTTTTTTTGATCGACTCCTTGATTTTGGCGATGGCTTCTTCCCTAGGCAGTACGCCCGAAATGGCAAAAAAACAGGTTTGCATGATGGTGTTGGTGCGGTTGCCCATGCCCGTATCCAAAGCCACTTTGGACGCATCAATCACATAAAACCGGATATCCTTGTCGATGATCTCTTGCTGCAAGCTGCGGGGCAGTCGGTCCCAGACCTCATCGGGTCCATAGGGGCTATTCAACAGAAAGGTTGCGCCATGGCCGGCGTTTTCCAATACGTCTATTTTTTCTGCGAAGACGAACTGGTGGCAGCCGATAAAGCTGGCCGAATGAATTAAATAGGGCGAGTTGATTGGATTCGGCCCAAAGCGCACATGGGAAACCGTCCGCGAACCCGATTTTTTCGAATCATAGACAAAATAGCCTTGGGCGTACAAGGGTGTCGATTCGCCAATGATTTTAATGCTATTTTTGTTGGCACCGACAGTACCGTCGGCACCTAGGCCGATGAACAAGGCGCGGACAACCTCATCCGGTTCGATATCAAAGGCAGCATCGTATTCCAAGCTGCTATGCGACACATCGTCATCAATGCCGATGGTGAAATGGTTTTTCGGCTTGTCCTTCTTGAGTTCGTCCAGCACTGATTTTGCCATAGCCGGGGTAAACTCTTTGGATGACAAGCCGTAACGGCCCCCGGTAATTCGCGGAATGGCGGGAGTAGGCAGCGTTCCGTTGGCATAGGCTTCCGCCAAAACGGTGACCACATCAGCATACAAGGGTTCGCCAGTGGCCCCTGGGGATTTGATGCGGTCCAGTACGGTGATGGCCTTCACGGTGGCCGGCAAAACCTTGATGAAATGCTCGGCAGAGAAGGGCAGGCAGAGGCGCACATTGACCACACCGACCTTTTCACCCTGCGTTTGCAGGTAAGTGACGGTTTCAATCAAGGTTTGCGCACCCGAACCGATGATGACCACCACCCGCTCCGCTTCGGGATGTCCAAAATAATCGAAGAGATGGTAGCTTCTGCCCGTCAGTTCGGCAAATGCATCCATCTTTTGCTGAACGATGGACGGCAATTGGGCATAAAACGGATTGACCGTTTCCCTTGCCTGAAAATAGATGTCTGGGTTTTGTGCCGTACCACGGATGAAAGGGTGGTCAGGGTTTAATCCCCTGCCCCGGTGGGCGCGAACCTGCTCGGCATCAATCATCATTCGGATCGTTTCATCGGGGATGAGGGTGAGCTTGTTGACTTCATGCGAGGTTCGGAAGCCATCGAAAAAATGGATGAAGGGTATCCTTCCCTCCAAAGTACTGGCTTGGGCCAACAGCGCCATGTCGTGACCCTCTTGCACCGTGCTGGAAGCCAGTTGGGCAAACCCCGTTTGGCGCACGGCGGCAACATCGGAATGGTCGCCGAAAATCGACAGCCCTTGAGCGGCCAACGATCTCGCTGCCACATGCAACACCGCCGAAGTCAATTCCCCGGCCATTTTGTACAGGTTCGGGATCATTAACAACAGCCCTTGCGAAGCCGTGAACGTGGTGGTCATGGCACCCGTCTGGAGAGCGCCATGCACCGTGCCGGCAGCGCCTCCCTCGCTTTGCATCTCAACCACTAGGGGAATATTGCCCCAAATATTGGTTTTGCCCTCGGATGCCCATTGATCGGCCAATTCGGCCATGGTCGATGAAGGTGTGATAGGGTAAATGGCACATACTTCATTGACGCGATAAGCGATGTACGCCACGGCCTCATTGCCTTCAAGCGTAGTAACCTGTGACGGTTTCATGGGTTAGACTCCTGGTTCCGGGTTCATTTCGATGGCATGGCAGGGACACTGCTCAAAGCATACGGCGCAGCCTGTGCAGCGGTCATAGTCGTAACGGTAACGATTGCCTGGGCCTAATTTGACGATGGCCTGTTCGGGACACGCACCGTAACAACCGTCGCACTCAAAACAGTTGCCACACGAAAAGCAACGCCTTGCCTCGTACAAAGCTTCGGCTTCGCCTAGCCCTTTGACAACTTCGTCAAATCCAAACGCCCGCTTGTCCAATTCCAGGGAGTCTTGGAGCGTTTGCCGAGCTTCGGTGTCATACCAAATGTGCAGCTTTTCAAAACCGACGATATCGTGCTTGGGCGCTTTGGCATATTGCCCATCGTTCAAGAAAGCGTCGATGTGTCGGGCGGCTTTTTTGCCATGCCCCACCGCAATAGTCACCGTCCTTTCGCTGGGCACCATGTCACCGCCGGCAAAAACGCCGGGATGCCCGGTCATCATATTGGCATCGACTAACACCGTGCCATCGCGCTTGAACTCGATTCCCGGCACGTTTTTCAGGAACCCTGTGTCAGTGTCTTGGCCTAGGGCTAGTATCAAAGCGTCGGCTTCCAAAGTCTCAAATTGGCCGGTCGGCTCGGGAAAGCCTTCGTCGTTGATGGTCATGACCTCGACTTGGATATGCGTCTGGTCGATTTCTTTGATGGTGCGTAGCCAATTGATTTTGACACCCTCTTCCATCGCCTCATCGGCTTCAAAGGAGTGGGCTGGCATATGCTCCCGGTCGCGCCGGTAAATAATCAAGGCTTCCTCGGCACCTAGGCGCTTGGCCGTTCGCGCCGCATCCATCGCGGTATTGCCGCCGCCATAGATGGCGACACGCCGTCCTAACAAGGGAGGGGCTTCGCCCGCTGCCGCCTCGCGCAAGAAGCTGACGGCATCCAAAATCTTGCCGGCATCCCGCGCTGGAATATCGACTCGCTTGCTGATATGTGCGCCGATGGCAATGAACACGGCATCAAATCGCCCGGTTTCCTTTTCCGCCAAAACATCTTGAACTTTACGGTTCAGGAAGATTTTTACGCCCATTTCTTCGATCCGGCGAATTTCTTGATCCAGTTCTTGGCGCGGCAAACGGTAAGCCGGAATGCCGAAATGCATCATCCCACCCGCCATGGGTCCGGCCTCGTGAATTTCGACGGTATGTCCAAGACGAGTCAAATGATAGGCAGCGGACAAACCGCTAGGGCCGCCTCCAACCACTAGAATCCGTTTACCGCTGGGGGCTGCGTCAATCTTGACTTTCCAGCCTTCGCGCAACGCACTGTCACCCAAAAACCGCTCCACCGCGTGGATGCTGACCGAGCTATCCACCTCCTTGCGGTTGCAATTAGTTTCGCAGGGATGGTAGCAAACCCTTCCGTGGACGGCGGGAAGCGGGTTGTCCCTCATCAGCGTTTGCCAAGCCCGTTCGTATTGGCCAGCCTGGACAAGGGACAGCCATGCTTGGATATTTTCGCCCGCAGGACAGGCGTTATTGCAAGGGGGGAGTAAGTCTTGGTAGACCGGGCGTTGTGTGCGAACAGGGCCGGTTCCTTTGCCATGTTGTACCAAATCCGCAGGACGTGTCTTATCACTGGGCTTGGGACTGATCATTGCATTTCTCCATGTAAGCTAAGTTTGGAAGAATTAAAGCCGCTAGAATACTTCTAAAGAGGAATAATGACTAGTGCCTGATTTACCTAGTGAATAGCTTGGTTTCTTGTTTTTTCGCCATGAAAAAAATTCAGTCAACATAATCAATGATCTGGCTATTTCAATGTTTGCCTGATGGTTTCATGGTTAATTGACTGTTTAGACTTTATCGGAAACCATTGACTAATGCAGCAACGACAAGGCCACAGATAGGTTTCCGATAAAGTCTTTTGCACTCGATTTGGCATCGTCCAAAGGCCAAGCTGGTGCTTGGCGTTCCTTCCGGGAGCGCCAAGCACCAGCTTGGCGAGGTGATTGTTCTTGATTTTGTGGATAATTCATTTCGGTTTTGGTAGTTTCATTATTGGAAATCCCCTAAAGAGGCATCGCACTGATGGAATTGCTCACTTATCTTGGCTTCAACGGCTTCGCCCCGTTTTTGGGCAGCATGATCGCCAACATCCTCTCCAACCGCACCGACAGCGGTTTGAAACAAATGGAGGCAATGCTCGCCGCCAAGTTGCAAGATGGGCGATTGCCTGTCAACCACGATTTGCAGCAAGCCGTGCTGGATGCGCTACGGCAAGCCTTGCGTGGGCTGGCCTTGGCTTTGGCGGCAAGCCATCATCCTGCCTCGCCCTTTCTGCAAGCATTACGGCGGCAATTACTCAACCCGCAAGACCGCAAACTTCCCGTCACCACGCTGCTGGATGTGCCGTTATGGACTTCGTTGGATAGTGCCGAACGGAACTGGATTGATGCTTTTTCCCTTTGCATTGAAGACACTGACGCGCTGGCTAGGCTGGCGAGTCTGGGTTTGGTGGCGGAGGGCGGCGTGGACGCGCTGCTGGAAGAAACCCCGACCGACCACCGGGGGGAATGCTTGCGGCTTGCCGTCGCGGCATGGCTAGACAGCGAACTGCATGGACAGCCCGGTCGCCCTGCGATGTTGGACGAGTATTTGGAGCAAGGATGGCCTGTGCGGATAATGTGGCTCAAAAGAACCCTCTGTCTCCGGGAAAGGGCAGGGTGAGGGGCAATGCTATTGACAAGCCTAGGCCCGGAAGCCGGTTACAGCCAAGAAGAATGGCAGCGACTGCGCGGGCAACTTTTCCAAAACTAGTCGCAGGGTGGGCTAGGCGCACGTTTTTCTTGTTCCCAAGCTCCAAGGATTTGGTCAAATATAATTTCCCGAAAGAAGCTAAATGTAGCAAAGACACGCCGACCGAACTTGTCGGGGTTATGCCGGAAACGCCCGTGAACGGGCTTATTCCGGCCTACTGTGCAAGGAAGTTATATCCCAACCCCCGTGGTTATACGCATTCCAGCCAAGCTAGGAAAGCCGTCATTTCGGCAGGGATGCCGAAATCCAGGCCAGAGATGGTAACTCTCCCAATGTACAAAATCCAAAAAAACTAACCAACCACACTAAAACAACCTCTATGGAGAAACACCCCTGCGTCTACATCCTCGCAAGCCACCGCTTCGGAACCCTTTACGTCGGAGTCACTTCCAATCTAATTCAACGGATATACAGCGTTTTCAACATCAAAGAGTTACTTGATAACTTGCATGAAAGGGCAAGATATTCAGTTAACTTGCAGCGTTAACTGAATATCCTTTATTAGGTATATTTTAAAGATGAAAACGCTGTACATAATGATTTATTCCTACTCACATACTCTTTTCATAGATGTACCTGATTAGGAATATCCTTCAGCTATTCCGGCATGGACCGCCGGAATTCAGATTGCATGGATGCCCAAAGCCCCGCCGTCCATGGAGCCTAGGTTCCGGCGATCCATGCCGGAACGACGACGTTCTGGGTTTTGTTGAAACATCTTCCTAATCTGGATGGCCTAGATGCCAATACATCGCAAGGAGTCCCGGTTTGTATTTATGTACAGCATTTTTTCTTAACAAAG
>QJPH01000433.1 GCA_003242955.1 Candidatus Methylumidiphilus alinenensis | reverse complement strand
GGGAACGATACAATCCACCAAAACCGAATTGAATAGTCCACGAAAATCACGAACAATTCCTTCGCAAATCACCTTGCCAAGCACCAGCTTGGCCTTTGGTATGAGATGTTCTTTATTGGGTTTCACCTAAGGCTTGGCAAGTTGCCTGGATCAAGCACTGCACAACCGACTGGTTACCGTCCATGGCCTGGATTTAGGCATCCCTGCCGAAATGACGGCTTTTCCGGTTTAGCTGGACTTGTGTATAACGATGAGAGCTGGAGCTTGGGAACAAGCAGAGCATGAAAGTTGCAGGTGTATAGCGGCATTTTATCAAGTAGATGCAGATATTTGGTGTCGAGCAGATACAGCGGTTTCATCTTTAAAATATAACTAAATAATGGATATTAAGTTAACCCTTCCAGTTAACCGAATGTCCTGCGCTATCATGCCAGCTATCAAGTAACTCTTTGATGTTGAAAACGCTGTAGAGGTTGAAAGCGCTGTGGCATCACCACACCGCTGGGGTGAAATCTTCATCGTTGCGGATTGCCATATCTTCGCCGCTTTGACCGATGACAAACAAACCTTTGCTGGCAGCGTAACTAGCTACATTATCGGGGATTACCATCGCCGCCACTGCCCCCATGACTTTGAAGCCGGCATAGCGGGGCAGTAGCCTTTTCAGCTTGGCGAGCCGATCCAGATGTTCGTTCACATCGTCAATCTTCAAATTGCTCTTGCATTCCACCGCCACCGCCTCGCTGTCGTTGACCACCATCAGGTCGATTTCCAAGCCTTCCTCGCCGCGCTGCACGGTGACGTTCTGCTGAACTTCGTGGACGACAATCCCCCGCCCTTGGAACAGGCGCACGGCAGCGGGTCTTACTGCATCTTCAATGAAGTCACCTAAGCGGTTGCCAAGCCTGCCGATGCTGGCAGACACTTCTTTGATTTTGCGGTCGGTAGCCATAGACGATTCCCTCATCATCCGTTTAGACTCCTCGAACTCTATATCGCGTTTCTTGAATTTTTCGTCGGTTTCCTTGAATCTTTCGTCGGTTTCCTTGAATCTTTCGGCATTATCCTTGAAAAGTCGCAAAATGTCGTCATACGTGGGTTGTGTCGTGGACATAGGTCAAATCCTCTGGTTTTTTCATATATAAAATTCCCCTCTCCGCCAGGAGCGGGGAATTTTATGGATTGATACACCGATAAACCTTAAACGCTTGCTCGCCTTCGATTAATGGGCCGATGGCAACCACGGAGTCTCCACCCATATCGGCGGCATTGTTGCGGGCTAGGCGATAGACTTCTTCCTGAACCGTGTCTTTTCCCCGTGCGATGAACCCGACTTTTGCGGCAGTGACAGCGGAAACACGGCCCAGTTCATGGCATCGGCCCACTTCTTGCGCCGCCAATATGCGGACTTTGTCCGCCTGCGGCTTCAAGTCCACCCACGCGCAACCCGATAGCAAGCCAGCGGATAACAGCCCTGCGGCAATGAATTTAACGATTGTGTTCATAATTCCTTAACCCTGATGATTGAAAATCTGAAACTATATTATAGAAGTGTGGCGCATTGTAAAAGCGATGACGCAAGGGGCGATTAAAAGTGATGCAAACTAGTTGGGCAGTGCTTGAAATTACGTCGGGAGTGCAAGGCTTGCCTTGCCTGCACATGCCCTCGCAAGGCAAGCCTTGCACTCCAGCATCACTTTTTATCGCACCCCACCTAATCACTTTACTTGTTGTCAATTCGCCCAGTGCTATATTACCCATCACTTGCGCTATTACGTTGCGTCGTTGTGCCTTTGCGTGAGACCTTCTTTTGCCGTTCTCCCAATGTGGCATGTTCATTCAATGGGCGAAAATCTTGCTATGTAACCAAGCCCAGGAAATCCCCCCTAGCCCCCCTTTTGCAAAGGGGGGTACAAGATCCCCCTAGCCCCTCTTTTGCAAAGGGGGTTACAATACCGGACTAAATCCTATGCACAACCATAACCCATGACCAAATACATTTTTATCACCGGCGGTGTCGTTTCCTCGCTAGGCAAAGGCATTGCCGCTTCATCCTTGGCTGCCATCCTTGAAGCACGCGGGCTTAAAGTCAGCATGACCAAACTCGACCCCTACATCAACGTCGATCCGGGGACGATGAGTCCTTTTCAACATGGAGAAGTGTTCGTTACAGAGGACGGGGCGGAAACCGATCTGGATTTGGGCCATTACGAGCGGTTTCTGAAATCCACCATGCGCAAGGTCAACAATTTTACCACTGGACAGGTTTACGAAAACGTAATTCGGAAAGAACGCAGGGGCGAATACTTGGGGGCTACGGTACAGGTCATCCCCCATATCACCGATGAAATCAAACGGCTTATCCTGCTCGGTGCAGAAGGCTATGATGTTGCCCTAGTCGAAATCGGCGGCACGGTTGGCGACATCGAGTCACAACCGTTCATGGAAGCCATACGTCAAATGCGGGTGGAAAAGGGGGAGGACAAAACCCTGTTCATCCACTTGACCCTGGTTCCTTACATTGCCAGCGCGGGCGAGCTAAAAACCAAGCCTACCCAGCATTCGGTCAAAGAATTGCGCACCATCGGCATTCAGCCGGACATTTTGATTTGCCGCTCTGACCGCGTGATTCCTAAAGCTGAACGTCGGAAGATTGCGCTGTTCACCAATGTGCATGAAGATGCCGTCTTCTCCGCCGAAGATGCCGATTCCATTTACCGCATCCCGTTACTGTTCCATGAGCAGGGGCTGGACGGGCTGGTCGTGAAAAAGTTTCGCTTCGATGTGCCGCCCGCTGATTTGACCGAATGGACAAACGTCGTCAACGAACTGACACACTCGGAGCGGGAAACGACCATCGCCATGGTTGGCAAATATGTCAACCATTCCGACTCTTATAAGTCCTTGACCGAAGCTTTGATACACGCGGGCATCCACACCCGTACCAAGGTCAACGTCAAATTAATCGAATCGGAAGAAATCGAGGACAAGGGCACGGGAAGCTTGGTTGGTGTGGATGCCATCTTAGTGCCGGGCGGTTTTGGCGAGCGCGGCATTGAGGGTATGATTGCCACCGTCAAATATGCCCGAGAAAACAACATCCCCTATTTCGGCATTTGTTTGGGATTGCAGGTCGCCGTGATCGAGTTCGCCCGCGACGTGGCCGGTTTGGAGGGGGCGCACAGCACAGAGTTTCTGCCGACCACGCCGTATCCTGTCATCGCAATGATTACCGAATGGAAGGACGAAAACGGCGAACTTGAAAAACGCAGTGCCGATTCTGATCTGGGCGGAACCATGCGTCTGGGTGGGCAAAAATGTCGATTGTCAAATAACACATTGGCGCACTCGCTTTACGGCAAGGATGTCATCACTGAACGTCACCGTCATCGCTATGAGTTCAACAACGGCTATAAAAAGAAACTGGAAGAGGCGGGATTGCGCATTAGTGGAAAATCGCTGGATGGCCGCTTGGTGGAAGTGGTCGAGCTTCCCGGCCATCCCTGGTTCTTTGCCTGTCAGTTTCACCCCGAATTCACCTCGACACCGCGCCGTGGACATCCTGTCTTTACCGGTTTTGTGCGTGCCGCTGCCGAACACCGTCAAAATCAATCGTCTTCACTGCCTCCGGTAGAGGGAAAATAAATGAAACTATGCGGATTTGAAACCAGCCTTGAGCGTCCATTTTTCCTGATTGCCGGCCCTTGTGTCATTGAAAGCGAACAACTCGCATTGGACACCGCCGGTCAACTCAAGGAAATCACGACACGCCTCGGGATCAATTTCATCTACAAATCTTCCTATGACAAAGCCAACCGCTCTTCTTTGGGAAGCTTTCGCGGACTGGGCTTGGAGGAAGGGTTGCGGATATTGGAAAAGGTCAAGGAAACCATTGGCGTGCCTGTGTTGACCGATGTTCACGAATACACGCCTTTGAACGAAGTTGCCGCAGTTGTCGATGTGCTGCAAACCCCGGCTTTCCTGTGTCGTCAGACTGACTTCATCCAAGCCGTCGCCGCCACCGGCAAACCCGTCAATATCAAAAAAGGCCAGTTCATGGCGCCATGGGATATGAACAATGTCGTTGATAAAGCCAAGGCCACGGGTAACGACCAAATCATGGTGTGCGAGCGCGGCGCAAGCTTCGGCTATAACAATTTAGTCTCCGATATGCGTTCCCTAGTCGTCATGCGTAGCACGGGCTGCCCGGTGGTGTTTGATGCCACCCATTCGGTGCAACTGCCCGGTGGGCAGGGCAATGTTTCCGGCGGTCAACGCGAGCATGTGCCGACGTTGGCAAAAGCCGCCGTCGCCGTGGGCATCGCCGGTTTGTTCATGGAAACCCACCCCAAGCCCGAAGAAGCCTTAAGCGACGGCCCGAACTCCTGGCCTTTCCATCGGATGGAAGAATTGTTAGAAATGCTGATGGGGTTGGATAGGGTGGTTAAGGCGAGTGGGTTTTTGTGAGGCTGATCGAAGAGATTCAATTAAAAATCCAAAATGATCTTTGGGAGTTTTCCCGTCATGCCTTGGATAGAATGTTACTAAGAAACATCAAATTGCATGAAGTCAAGGAGGCATTGCTTGCTGGCGAAATTATTGAGGATAATCCGAACGATAAATACGGGCCAAGTTGCCTGATTTTTGGGTATTCCGGTACTGGACGGCCACTGCATGTACAATGCAGTTACCCAACACGACTCTTGGTCAAAGTAATTACAGTTTACGAACCCAACCCTTTGCAATGGATAAACTTTCGCAGTCGGAGAAAAAACTCATGAGAAACTATCCTGTCGAGTCATTTGAAGAGCGTATGATTAATTACACCGTTGAAGTCGATGGACAGTTGTATTTGATTGAGCATGTTCCGGCAAGAGTCTGCCTAGAGACTGGGGAGCAATTGTTTTCACTTGAAACTGTGGAACGGATTCAAGATATTATTGATCGGCAACCATGCCCTAACCGTATCATGGAAACTCCCGTATATGACTTTGCTGCGTGATTATTAAAGTTTATCTCCATGAAAAAAATACAGGAATTGGAAGAAGCGGCAATTCGTGTATGGATCGAAGGAAGAATGATTATGCTGGAATTGACCGATGGTAGAATCTTTGGATTTCCCGCTGATCGGTTTAAACTTCTCCGCAATGCCACGGATGAACAACTGCGGGAAGTGAGTTTGCGCTTGAATGGTTTCGCTTTGCGCTGGGAAACATTGGACGAAGATATTACCGTTCCTGGGGTCGTGGCGGGGGATTTTGAGTTGCCTTTATAAGCCTAGCCATGTGGTTGGGGCGTGGCTCTTTGCGCCCGACATACTACAAGGTTGTAAGGCCCATGGTAAGCGTTCACTTCCCCCTGGGAGCGCGGGCGTCTCGCCCGCTGAAATGGCGGCCAAGATGGCCGCGTTCCCAGGAAAAGGCAGGGGGGAGTGAACGCTTACGGTTCATGAGTCCTTTTTATTTTGCCGTTATGGAGGCATGCAATGAAAGAAATTATTGATGATGAAGATGGATATATTCAATGGCTAAAAGATAATCAAAATGGATATGTCATAAATTCACATAGAACTGTAGGGCACAATACGAGGAGTACCGCTATTGCGCCCTTGCCCTAAGTCCCTGTTTCTACGATCACGCAACTAAGATGGGTACAAAACCCCTTCACGGCAACGTCCAATGGGGTTATTGAAGGGCAAGGTAAGCTGCCATTTCGAAGAGGGTTTCCGGGTTTCAGATTAACTCGCTATAAAGCAGGGTCTGGTATATATGAATATTGATAAAATCCTAAAATCGACATTTTATGATGAGCTTTCAAATATTTCTAAGTACTATGTACTGTTAGAACATGAGTCTCCCGATAGTAGAAAAAATATTGTTAGCAAAGCGAACAAAGAGCTTAGCAATACAAAATCACTTATTGCAAGTACCCACATGCATAATGCCATTAACCAGCTATTAGAATTTCAATATGTAACGAGATTTAAACTTCCGATACGGGGTAAATATTACTCAAAATCAAAAGACTATTTTATCGATAAATTTGATCACATGTTAATCGGATGTTCATTAAAATATAATAGAGATCGTTATTATGGAGGCTATGACTCTCCAGAGATGGTCACTTATTCTAAAGTGCAATCTTTCGGATTGAAAACCCCTGCCTTTGATGACTTCTTGGAGGTCATATTGCCTTTTGTACTTAAGTCTAAGTTTTGTGAGCAAGCCGATTTTTGTTGTATGGAACTATATGGTTTACCTCTTCCTTGTGCATCCAAAATGACACTTGATGGTTGGATCAAAAATTCAAGTCTTTTAGATGAGAATTGGTCTAAAGAGTATACAAGTCAAATTGAAATTGAAAACTCCCGTTGGTTTAAAAGCAAAAAAAAGATTCAAGAAATTCAAAATATGTCGGAACAGCAACGAGTTGCTACCAGTGCATGTATTGATTATATTGCCTCATGTTATCCATCTATTTCAGATGCTGCAAATTTAATGCTTAGCATACAAGATAAACACTTAAAATTATCTGTAAATGTTAGCGATTTAAACGATGCTTATAAAGCAATCAATGAAGGGATAAAGCTAAAAAATCTATTGCTTGAAAGAGGCATTATTTGGGATAAAAGTTTAAATAATTTTTAAATTTACAGTTAAAACAGAAAATTAGCTCATTGTTACAGCGTTTTTAAAGTCACAAAATTACTTTTTTAAGTTTTGAAGTAGTTGGCGGGAAAGGGTTGCCGCCCTACAGACCTTGATACGCAGTAGGTGGGTAACCCTTTGCCGACATGGGCGTATATTTTTAAGTAACAAATAGATATAGAAAACGGTGTAGCTCAAAGGTTCTTTCAAATGCGTACACAACCCTCAAACCAATATATCTCATTTCGACTCAGGAATGATAATGAGTAAGTTATTGCCTATCCTTGCGGCTATATTTGTTCTTTTTTATTTTGGCGCTTGCATGAGCTATCCCACCATTGTCGAAGCTAAAGATGTGTGATTCTTTGAGATAAAAGATTACCAAACTACGGGCGGACGCTCGGTAAAGTTAAAAGGCTTGGTATTTCATAGTGCATTGGCCGTCAGCGGGGTTGATATCATCCCCGCTGGTGATACAGTCCATGTTTTAGTACGGCTGACACCAGCGAGAAAAGGCTTGAGTGGTAGCTTTCAAATTGACGTGCCGCTACCTATGTCAAATAGTCGTATTTTGTTTGGCCAGTCGAATGTTCAGATTTGGCCTTTGCTGCCTTGAAATGACTATCTCAGTTTTGATTCCGTGAACCAAACCATCCTCAAACTCCGTCAAACCGGCGAGCCAGTATTACGCCAACCGGCCCGGCCTTTGAGCGAAGAAGAAATCCACAGTCCCGAAATCCAGCGGTTGATTGTCTCCATGCGGGATACGCTGCGCGACGCGCCGGGTGTCGGCCTTGCCGCGCCGCAAGTGGGGTTCAGCTTGCAACTATTCATCGTCGAGGATAGGGCCGAATACCAGCAAGATGTTCCACAGGAACAACTGGCCGAACGGGGCAGGCTACCCTTGCCGTTCCAAGTGATCGTCAATCCGAAGCTCACCATCATCGACCCGATGCCAAAGCTTTTTTTCGAGGGGTGTCTCAGTGTGGCGGGCTTCAGTGCGCTGGTCCCGCGAGCAGCCAAGGTGAGGGTTGAAGGCTCGGACGAAAAAGGCGAGCAATTGCTGATTGAAGCCGAAGGTTGGCATGCCCGCATCCTTCAGCATGAAATCGACCATTTGCAAGGGAAGCTTTACCTGGACTCCATGCTTCCCCGCTCCTTCATGACTACAGCCAACCACGCACGTTTCTGGAGGGACAAACCGGTTTGCGAAGTCTGCGCGGCTTTGGGATTAAACTTTTCTCAAATCCTTAATCCTTCAAGTTACTGACATTAGCTTGTAATACAGCTTTGATTGAATCCGCTCTTGACTTTCCCCGCCACTAGGCAAAACCCATGTCAAAGAGCCATAACATGAATACAAAATTGAAGATAACGGCTGTTAGCGCAAGCATCAGCTTCGCGCTTGGGGCAGTCCTCGCCCTCCCTGTCCAAGCTGACAACTCTACAGCCACCGCTTCACCCATCAAGCATGTAGTCGTCATTTTTCAGGAAAACGTTTCCTTCGACCATTACTTCGCCACCTATCCGTACGCTGCAAATTTGGCGAACGAACCCAAATTCACAATGAGCCCTCTTTCCTCTTCTGTCAATGGGTTGGGAATACTGCTCAATGGACAGCCGACTGGCCCATTGTTGACCAATAATCCCAACGCAAGCAATTCTGCCAACGGTAGTAACGCGATAAACCCCTTCCGCCTTACCCGTAGCCAGGCATCGACTTGTGACCAAGACCACACGCCTGGAGACGAACAGCGCGCCTTTAATGGCGGGTTGATGGACTTGTTCCCGAGCACCGTCGGTGTGTCATCCTGCAATGCAACCTACTCTTGGGGCAAAGGCAATGGGGTTGTGATGGGCTATTATGATGGCAACACCGTCACCGCTTTGTGGAATTATGCGCAGAATTTCGCCATGAGTGACAACTTCTATGGAACGGTGTTCGGGCCATCGACACCTGGCGCACTGAACTTAATTGCCGGCAATACCTACCCAGCCTATCCTAGTGCAGCCACTTCAAATGTTGTTGCCTACAACGGAAGCTACGGAACACTGACCGGCGACCTACAACCCACTGGCGATGCATGTTCCACTAGCTCCACCACAGTAAAAATGGGCGGAAAAAACATAGGTGACCTACTCAACGCCAAAGGCATCAGTTGGGGGGCGTTCATGGGCGGTTTTGACCTTACCGTCGCCAATGCCGACGGCAGCACGGGCTGTAAGCGTCAGAGTACGGCATCAGCGGCCAATGGCGGGCCGAAATTGGACTACATCCCGCACCATGCTTGGTTCCAATACTATGCGTCCACTGCCAACCTAAGCCATGCGAGGCCGACAGTTCCCCCAAGCCAATATGGAACCAGCGCGGATACCGTCACCAACCACCAGTACGATATCCACGACTTTTTTGATGCGCTTAATGCTAATAACCTGCCTGCCGTCAGTTTCTTGAAAGCACCGGGTTACCAGGACGGTCATGCCGCCTATTCCGATCCCATACTGGAACAGCAATTCGTAGTCAATACCGTCAATGCCATCCAGCAATCGAGTTTCTGGGCAAATACCGCGATTATCATCGCCTATGACGATTCGGATGGTTGGTACGATCACCAGATGACTCCTATCGTCAATTCTTCATCAATCAATAATCCCCAAAGCGTTGCCTACAGCGATAATTTGAACGGTGCCGGTAAATGTGGCGGCGGCACTCCGTTGAAGGATGATAGCGGCAACCCGATCAATGGCCGTTGTGGTTACGGGCCGCGCATGCCTCTGCTGGTGATTTCGCCCTATGCCAAGAAGAACTACGTCGATCATTCGGTGACTGACCAAAGTTCTGTCCTGCGTTTGATTGAAGACAATTGGAACACCGGTCGCATAGGTGGCGGGTCTTTCGATACCTTGGCCGGCCCTTTGAACAACCTGTTCGATTTCTCGGCACCCCGAGGAACAGGGCCTTTACTATTGCTTGATCCCAGCACTGGCAATCCTGCCTCGCAAGTGTCTTGTTTGTTTGATTGGGCGCAATCGGCTTATGGCAACTTGTTTTCTTCACCTTCGGCCGTGATACCCACGCAGTTTTCCGCTCCCTACTCTTATCGCTACTACGGGAAAACCAATTCTTTTTTGGGTGTTTCCAGCACTGACACGCATGTCTATTACGAAGGTCCGAATGGTGTTATAAACGATGAGGGGGCCATAACTGGCTGGTTGGCTACGGCGGGTTGTCAATAAGCTGGTTTGAGTTAATAAAGGGATGCAACCGCCCCTAACTTTAGGGGCGGTCTTATAGGATTTATTTTCGGTCTGGTAAAAATCAATCAGTCTTCCAAGCCGACTTGTCACACGTCCACACTGGTTGCCATTAAAGTAAGGTATCCACTAGGAGTTATGCCGGGAGTGCAAGGCTTGCCTTGCCAACAAACGCGCTTGCAAGGCAAGCCTTGCACTCCCGCATCATTTTTAATTGCACCCGCTGCATCAGCATACGCCATCTCCCTGCATCCCATATGTTAAAATCATATCAAATTTGAACGTTATCCTCTGAGTAACCAGTCCTTAGAAACAGACCTGTATTCCCACACACTCTGTGCAAACGGTTAAAATAGCCCTCCCATTCCACAAACTACTTTGTAGAGACACACATGAGCAAAATCGTAGAAGTCAAAGCGCGCGAAGTACTCGATTCACGGGGCAACCCGACTGTCGAGGCCGACGTGATCCTCGAATCAGGCGTAGTCGGCTCCGCCATCGTGCCATCAGGTGCTTCCACGGGTGTCCGTGAAGCCATTGAATTGCGCGACGGCGACAAAGCCCGTTATTTGGGCAAGGGCGTGCTAAAGGCCGTGGAGAATGTAAAAACGGAAATCCGCAGCGCGGTCGTGGGGCTGGATGCCAACGATCAGGAAGGGTTGGACAATCGTTTGATAGAACTGGATGGCACCCACAACAAAGCCCGTCTTGGTGCCAATGCATTGCTTGCCGTCTCCCTCGCCAACGCCCACGCGGCGGCCAAGGACAACGCCAAGCCTTTGTATCAATATCTGAACAAAACCGGCCAGTTCATCCTGCCGGTTCCAATGATGAACATCATCAACGGCGGTGCCCATGCCGACAATAGCGTCGATTTGCAGGAGTTCATGATTCTACCTGTGGGTGCCCCGACATTCCGCGAAGCCCTGCGCTATGGCACGGAAGTTTTCCACAGCCTAAAGAAAGTGCTTAGTGGCAAAGGTCTTGCCACCACGGTCGGTGACGAGGGCGGTTTTGCCCCCAACCTGTCTTCCAACGAAGAAGCCCTTGGTGTCATATTGGAAGCCATCAAGAATGCCGGTTATGAGGCGGGCAAAGATATCTATTTGGGCTTGGATGTGGCCAGTTCCGAGTTTTATAAGGATGGCGCCTATGTGTTAGAGTCGGAAGGCGGAAAATCTTTTAATTCTACTGAATTCGCCGATTTTTTTGCCGGTTGGGTTGCCAAGTATCCCATCATCAGCATAGAAGACGGCATGGCCGAAGGCGATTGGGACGGTTGGAAAATACTGACCGAAAAGCTGGGCAGCAAAATTCAGTTGGTGGGTGACGATTTGTTTGTGACCAATCCGGCCATCTTGAAGGAAGGCATCGACAAGCATATTGCCAACTCCATTCTTATCAAGGTCAACCAAATCGGCACCCTGACCGAAACCTTGGCAGCGATCCAGATGGCCCAAGACGCTGGCTACACTGCTGTCGTTTCACATCGTTCCGGCGAAACCGAAGACACGACCATTGCCGATTTGGTTGTAGCGACAGGCGCGGGGCAAATCAAAACCGGATCGTTAAGCAGATCAGATCGTGTCGCCAAGTACAATCGCCTGTTGAGAATCGAGGAAGAACTGGGTGACAAGGCTATTTTTGCCGGTCGTAATGCGTTCAAGCTGGCAATCTAAACCTCAATAGCATTTGCGTTGTGAAAAAGGTCACTGCATTCTTATTACTGCTGATCGGCCTGCTTCAATACAAGCTATGGTACGGCGAAGGCAATGTGCGGGAATTGAGGCACTTGAATGACCGCATCGCCGAACTGAGGCAAGAGGGGGCGATGCGCCGCGAGCGCAACGCCGCCCTCGAAGCCGAGGTTATGGATCTCAAGCACGGTCTTGATGCAGTTGAGGAAAGGGCTCGGCATGAACTGGGGATGATTATGGTGGGCGAGGAATTTGTGCAGGTCATAGACCCCCAGCACGAACCCGAACCCTCGGCTTCCCCTTCACCTGAAAAACCTGCCGTTAAAGACGAGTCGCCCGATGCGGCGAAGAATTCTAAAAAAGAGAAAACCCACCAAAAACAGAAAAACCATCTGGCAGACACTCCCAAGCCTGCCGTATCCAAGCCACCGGCGAAAAAAACAGTTTCTGAAACAACCGGTAAGCCTTCAAATCAGCAAATGGAATCAAAGAAGACCCATCCCAAGCCTAAAGCGGTCCCCAAACCCATCAAGGCAGAGCCTCTAAGGCCGGAACCCGCGCCCGACAAATCCCCTGATGAGGTTGAACAATGAGCCTTAAACATGCTTTTTGGGGAGTGGTGCCGGCGGCCGGTGTGGGCAAGCGCATGGGGGCAAACATCCCAAAGCAATATCTTCCCGTGTCCGGCAAACCGGTTTTACAACATACGTTAGAACGTTTGCTCAGCGTCGAAGCCTTGTCTGCCGTGGTGGTGGCGTTAGGGCTTGAGGATGGGTTCTGGCCGGATCTGCCCTTTGCCGACAATCCGCGAATCCTCGTCGCTGATGGCGGAAAGGAAAGGGCTGACTCTGTGTTATCTGCATTGAATCGCTTGGAAGGGCTTGCCAGTGCCGACGATTGGGTGTTGGTGCATGATGCGGCAAGGCTTTGCATCACCCGCTCCGATGTTTTGAAATTGATTGAACAGTTGGAGCATGATCCGGTGGGCGGCATTCTTGCCCTGCCATCTTCCGATACACTGAAAGGCGTTACCGATGGCATAATCGTTGATACGGTGGACCGCAATCATGTCTGGCGGGCACTGACACCGCAGATGTTCCGTTATGGGTCACTGCACGATGCCCTCTCATCAGCCGCCGAATTGGGGCTGACGGTCACAGACGAAGCCAGTGCCTTGGAACTGAAAGGCCACACCCCGCGTATTGTCGAGGGCCGACCTGACAATATCAAAATCACCCGGCCAGAGGATTTGTCTTTGGCCGCATTCTACCTGGAGCAACAATGCTGCGAATAGGCCAAGGTTACGACGCCCATAAATTCAAAGAAGGCGATCATATCGTCATCGGCGGGGTTTCCATCCCGTATGAAAAAGGCATGGCCGCCCACTCCGACGGCGATGTGGCACTTCACGCCTTGTGCGATGCCCTGCTAGGCGCGGCTGCGCTCGGCGACATCGGCAAGCATTTTCCCGATACCGACAACGCCTTCAAAGGTATCGACAGCCGCATTTTATTGCGCGATGTCGTTGCCAAACTGAAAAGTTTGGGTTTCGGTATTGTCGATGTCGATGTCACCATCATCGCCCAAGCACCGAAAATGGCCCCGCATATTCCTTTGATGAGGGAATACATTGCTGCCGATTTGGGGATAGCTTTGGATTGCGTCAATGTCAAAGCCACCACCACCGAGAAAATGGGCTTCGAGGGGCGCGGCGAGGGGATATCGAGCATGGCTGTGGCTTTGTTGGAACTTTAATTGCTTGGCGTATTCCATTAGCAGACCAAGAGGAGCATTACTATGGATTACCGCATAATCAATATAGCATCTGATTTTTCGCGTTATCCCGGTGGACGGCTAATAACTGACGGACCCCATAGTGGTGAACGTTTTCGTAAAGAATATCTGTTGCCTGTACTCAAATCCGGCTATCAGCTTAAGGCGGGACAGGCGCAAAGCTTAACCGTTCGCCCTGAGCTGCGAGCCTGTCGAGCAGTCGAAGGGTGGATGTTTAAGCCGTTCATGGTTCGACCCTTCGACAAGCTCAGGACTCACCACGAACGGCCTTGAACTGTCCCGCCTTAAGTTGGTAGCCCTATTATTGAACCTGATATTTCTTGCGCTTGCGCCACAACGTAACCCGTGTCATGCCGAGCATCTCGGCGGCTGCGCCGATTTTGCCTTTTGTCAATTGCAAGGCTTCGACTATCTGGCTGGCTTCGTCGCGGGAATTAAGGTGGACGCCGGGTGCATTTGCCGGAAAAGTTGGAATAGCCGTGGGTTCCTGAAATTCGGGGGGCAAGTCGGCAAGCGTCAAATCTGGCCCCCGACCGACGGCAAACGCATATTCGACAACGTTTTGCAATTCCCTGATATTGCCAGGCCATGGGTAGTTCAATAAAAGCCTCATAGCATCCGGCTCGACCCGCTCGATCCGCCTTGGCCCATAAGGATTGTGGCGTGCAATGAAATGCCACAATAAAAAACTGATATCAAGACGGCGTTGCCGCAGCGGCGGCAGGAAAACCGGAACCACCCGCAGCCGATACATTAAATCTTCCCGAAACTTGCCCACTTTGACTTCTTCGCGCAAGGAACGATGCGTGGCGGCAATGATCCTCACGTCAACCGTCAAGGAACGGTCGCCGCCTACCGGTATGAAGCTGCGTTCCTGCAAAACCCGCAATAATTTCGACTGGAGTTCCAGCGGTAGTTCCGCGACCTCGTCCAAGAACAGGGTGCCGCCATTCGCTCGTTGAAACAAACCTGAGTGATCTCTGACCGCACCGGTAAAGGCGCCTCTGGCATGCCCGAACAATTCGCTTTCCAACAAACTGGGGGTCAATGCCGCACAATTGACGGCAAGGAAGGGTTTGTCACGGCGATGGCTTTCCATGTGTAGCGCATGGGCGACTAATTCCTTGCCCGTACCCGATTCACCGCGAATCAACACGGTCGTCTCTGTTTCGGCAACATTGCGGATGATCTTCAGTGCATTCTTCATGGCAGGGTCACGCGAAAAGATGCCGTGGAAATTCTCCACGTCTTCCTCGGGTGGGGAATAGGATTGCATCGGCGATTCTGGGCGAAGAACCTCGAAGGCCCCTGCAAATTTGCCTTCGGCATCGAAAAAAGCCCGTGCTGTCCTAAAAAAAGAATTACTGTTGCTTCCGGCACAGCGAATTTTTACGTACTGGTCCTTGATGATGCCTAATTCAGCAAGATTGCAAGGGTCTTTGCCTTGTTCGCAATGGATGGCTTCCGAACAGGGTTTTCCAATCACCTGTTCGCTGCTCAAACCAAGGATGCGTTCCGCTCCCCGGCTCCAAAAGAGGATTTTTGTCTCTGCATCGACAGCGAATATCACACCGTTGTCCAACAAATCGGAGAGGGCTTCAATGCCAGTGTCTGGGCCGATTTGACTAAGCCAGCGGTTGAATAAAGGGGAGGACTGGCTCATGGTTGTTCCTGATAACTGATGTTAAGCAACCACGTTGACCGTAGCTCGGATGGAGCCGCTTGGCGAGCGAAAATCTGGGAGAGTACCGTGGCCACAAACCCGGATTACGCTGCGCTTCACCCGGGCTACAATGCTGAGATTCAATGGTATGCTGCGTAACATCAGTTATTTAATGACAGTAAATGGAGCCGGAAGCGTCTAACAGCCGCTTCTGGGCGGCGAAGTGCTTATCAATATAGCCAAGTTCAAAGCGTTCATGGCGGGTCTGTTCGGCGACTTGCTTAATAAGTTCGGGTTTCAACAAAGCCATTGGCTTGCCTGAACCCATGGCGATGAGTTGGGTTTGGGCGGCCCGTTCGATAAAGTATAGGTCGTCCCAAGCCTGCGCCACGCTAGGTGCTGCCGTAATGATTCCATGATTGCCTAAAAACAGCACTTCCGCTTCACCAAGCATACCCGCCATCCGTTCGCCCACCGAGTCCGATAGAGCCACCCCATCGTAGTCGGTGTCGTAGGCGACCCGTTCGTAAAAGCGGCAGGTAGTGTGCAATGCCCATTCAAGATGCCCCCCTGCCAGCATGGTCAGTGCCGTCGCGTAGGGTTGGTGAGTATGCAAAAGCACCTTTGCACGGGGTACAAGCTTGTGGATGGGGGCATGGATGTGGTGCGCCGAGGCCGAAGGCTCGCCCTCGCCTTGCACTACCTTGCCGTCGAAGTCACAAACAATCAGGTTCGACGCGGTGATTTCCGAAAAATGCAAGCCGAAGGGATTGACTAGGAAGTGCCTATTATCGGGAAGGACGGCAGAAAAATGATTGGCGATGCCCTCATGGAGATTGTAGGCCACAGCCAAATGAAAGGCGGCAGCCAAGTCCACGCGAAGCTGTTGTTCGATTGTGTTAATGGTCATGATGTGGGCGATGCATAGGCTGCTAAAATTGGCTACCCCAAAACTCCAATGCATTCCCGTCAGGGTCGCGGCAAAACAAAGCACTGCGCCCTGACTTGCTCATGCTATACGGAATGCCGGCCTTTTCCAAGCGTGCTATCAATTCCTCAAAGTCACTGACAACCAGCGCCGTATGGCGGTCGATGCCGCCGTGTTCCGGTCGGACGACACCTGCGTCAGGATTGGGCACCGCCAATAGATGGATCATCTGTTCGCCGACATCATACCAAATGCCATCGTAAGCAAGCGTGGGGCGAGTAGGGTTGACCTCCAAACCCAGTACCCCTTCGTAAAAGGCGCGGGCGGTGGCGAGGTCGGATGTCACCAAGGAAGCATGATGTAAACGTTTGATGAGACTCATAAGTGTGACTTCATAAATGTTAAGTGAATTGACTTGTCGATAGCAGTATTTCCAAAATATTACACTGCGAAACCCACACTGTCACTCATAAGTTTTAGCTACTTTTACAGCGTTTTCTATATCTATTAGTTACTGGCTTAATTTACATCCATGTCGGCAAAGGGTTGCCGACCTACTGCGCATCAAGGACTGTAGGGCGGCAACCCTTTGCCGCCAATATTAAACAATGTAATCAATCAATATTAAAAACGCTGTAGAACTCTTCTTCCGTGTATTGCCCCACCTTGGTGAAAAACAGCATTACAAACAGTTCGCATCCCTTAATAGCCTGGTTGTATTCTTCTTGCAGCCGGGTTTTTGACACGGCATCGAGAAAATCTTCCCATACGACTAATTCAAGAAAAACCTCTTGCGCAACCCATTCCTTGTTTTTGCGGTTGATGAAAATCTCGAATTCCTTACGGTCGTTTTCTAATTCCGAAGAGGAAGCCAAAAATAGTTTTATTTTCTGCATTGTTTATAAATTATGCTTTTTGCAATTACAGCATTCTGCTCGTTCCCTAACTCCATATCTCGTCTTTATACACAAATGTTTGACGTTCCCACGCTCCGGCGTCACCGCCATTAAGTTAAGCCGTCATATCGGCATGGATTGCCGGTATCCAGAACACAGGGAGGTGAATCTAGCTCGCCCTCCATGGCCTCTGGGTTCCGGCATTCCCTGCCGGAACGACGGGTTTTTCCTTAACTTAATGGCAGTGGCCTTTATCCTGGGAGCGCGGCCATCTTGGCCGCTATTTCAGCGGGCGAGACGCCCTCGCTCCCAGGGGGGTGAACGCTTACCCTGAATCAAGCACTGCACAACCGACTTGTTACCATCCATGGCCTGGTTTTCGGCATCCATGCCGAAATGACGGATTTTCCGGTTTGGCTGGACTTGTGTGTAACGGCGATCCGGGGCTTGGAACTAGTATAAAACAACTTGCCTGCACTGGAGAAACCCTGCTGCATAGTTCCTACATTTGACTTCTTTCGGGAAATTATATTTGATCAAATCCTTATCGGTATATCATTGAACCCTAATCACACAACATATTTTTTTATACACCAACGCCATGCGCTTCATCAATCCCAAGACCGACTTGGCTTTTAAGAAGATATTCGGCTCCGATGCGAGCCATGAAATCTTGATCGACTTCCTTGATAGCCTGCTCTATGCAAGCCGGGGCATCATCGCCGATTTGGAAATCATCATCCAACATGCGCGTGACCTAACGGCGATCCCGACGGAGTTTGCAAACGTCGCTCCATTACGATGCGCCTTTGACCTAGCCAACACCGCCCAACTGACGCAGGAGGAGGAAGAAGAGTTGGAGAAACGGGAGATATTCATCCACGACCAGCGCAATGCCATCATCAAGGCGATGAAGCAAGGGATCGAACAAGGAATTGAACAAGGTGTTCAGGCAGAGAAAATCGCCATCGCACGAAATTTGTTGGATGTGCTAGACGATGCCACTATCTCGGCTAAGACTGGCATGGCGGAGGAAGAGGCGGCAAGTCTGCGTGGAAATTCCGGGTAACAAAAACGCTGTTTTTCCATCGCCCAGCCGGGGCGGGTTTGGAACCCGCCCCTACACACCCTCCATCACCCAGCCGCAATGCTGTTAAATTAAGCCATTCTTGTTTACACGGATAACATCCCCCAGGATGTTATCCGTGCTTAGTCCATCCTAACCAAATCCAACACATAGGGATGGCGCAGGTCGAAGATGGGGTTAGGGGGGGGTAATAGCTTTTCTCCGCTGCCATCCGGCAGAAACACACCGCCGACATTCCAATTTGGCATGATAATGGGCATTGATGGCGGTCTGTCCAATGGCCGACCGTCACCGCTTGGGTCCGGTGTCGGCACAACGCTGGCAAACCCTGAAACTGCCGGAAGCGGCGGATAATAGGTGCAGCCTACGACAACTTTTCCGGTCCAGATGTCCACTAGGTCAAATACCAGCGAAGCGACTGGTGGCTTGGTAGGGTGCAGCGTCGAAGGCGGGTTGAAGGCTTTGAAACGCACCCCGCAGACCAATTCCCCCGCAACACGGGTCTCTTGCAAAGGCACTCGGCGGCCATTGCATATCAGTGCGTAACGCGAGGGTGTCAAACCGGTGCACACGACTTCCACCCTGGCATTGGCCGAGTCGACAAAACGGGCGACACCCGATGCCGTCGTTTCCTCGGCAAGCACCGGCCAAGGTTCGTGTGCGTAGCGAAGCTGCAACCCAATCTCGCCCTTTTGGACCTGCCCCAAAACTGGAAAACGCAAATCCAAGAAAGGCTTGAACCAATCAGGCTGAAATGGAAACCCTGCTCCATCAAGTTCACGAAGTACGGTCTTTAGGTCTTCCCACAAAATCCGCGGCAACATGAAGCGGTCATGCAACGCTGGACCCCAGTCGGTCAAATCATGCGTTAGCGGTGTCTGAGCCATATGAGCCAGAATGCCCTTGACTAACAGAGATTGCAGCCCTGCCATCTGGGCATGAGGGGGGGCTTCAAATGACCGGATCACTATCCGTCCCAAGCGCACACCGGATCGTTCCGGGGGATACAAGCGGTCGATGCGTATCTCTGCCCGCTTCACATCGCCAGCCGCATCCGCGAGTAAATGGCGTAGCAGTCGGTCAGGCACCCAGGGTAGGGGATTCTCACCGGATGGAAAACGTTGCAAGGCCGTTGCCAACTCATACAATGCATCGTCGCGGCCTTCGTCAGGGCGCGGAGCCGCGCCCCCCGGACCAATCGAGCGGCCACTGAATAAATAAGACAGACTGGGATGCCGTTGCCAATATACGATAAGCGAACGAAGCAATTCAGGCCGTTGCAAAAACGGGCTTTGCGACGGTGTAATGCCGCCCAAGCGAATTTCAGAACGGCCACCGGGGGGTTCACGTTTGCCGTCAGTCAATATGCGCTCTGCCCTTAGCCCACACTGCTCGGCTTCGCGATAAGTGGCTGCGACCAGTTGCTGCTGTCGCTCGAATCCTTGGACGTCGGGTAGCGACAGCTTTAGTATCCCTGGTTCAGGTTGGGCTATGAGGCGGCATAAACGGTAATCCTCGGGCGGCTCGTATCCCTCAAGCATGATTGGAATGCGTATTTTTGTCGCGGTAGCCTCTATTGCCGCAACCAAGTCCAAATAATGTTCAAGATGCGTCAAAGGCGGCAGAAAAACAAACAACCGGCCTTGGCGGACTTGGATGCAAATAGCTGTCCTGGGTGGGCGCGATGAATCAATATCTTCGGCATCGGCCGCCTCGTTGTTTGGAACAGGATCGGTGGCAAATGACGAGAATCTGCCGCTCAGTTCCCCGCCAAGCGCTGCCAATGCTTGCCTTTCTTCAAAATGGCAGCGATCCGGGTCGGGTTCCACTGGGGACTGCGCACCCACCGGCAAGCTTTCCAAGGGCAGTCGATACCCTATCGAAGAATCACCCGGATTCAAATACAAACAATTGCGGCGGAATGCCCAGTTTCCGCTAGTCCAACGTGATGCCACACCGTCCCAGCGCAACGGCAATACAAAGCCTACCGGTTCGCCTTGGTTGTGTGAAAGAAGCTCTGCGAGTGCTTGCCTCCGCGCAGGTTCGAGCAAATCCTCCATGGCTGGCAGGTAGTCAAAGATGTCGCGATTCATCCACAGTTGATGCAAACCGTCTTCATGCGCCGAATGGATAAAACTCAGTGCAATACCCAACTCAGTAGCCAATAGTTCGGTAAAACGCTTCGTATCGGACGAGCTGATGGGGAAGGAAGCCTGGCGGAAACCGAGCAGTTCTTGGTTACGCCAGACCGGTACGCCGTCGGCACGGAAAAAACATCCCAAGCGCCAGCGCGGCAGGGCTTCGCCGGCGTACCAGTCACTTTGTCCCAAATGCAGCACCCCGCCAGGGGCTATGCCCTTGCTCAGGCGGTCCAACAGCCTATCCGCAACTATCCGCTTGTCTGGCCCTAACGCCGCCGTTGTCCATTCCTGTTCGCCCGAGTTATTCGTTGACACAAAAGAAAGATCCAACCCTAAAGACAGATTCACCGATTGGGCGTTCAAAGCAGCGTCAATTTTTCCGCCCATAGCCCTTATGTCGGCCCACTGGGTTTCACCGTAGGGCCAGGAAACGGGCTGCGGGACCAAACGGCTCAATGCTATGCTCTCGGTCTGGGTTTCATCGCATGCTTCAAAATAGCCGGCCATGGGTAGTGTCCGCAGAGGCTCGGGGGCCGAGGCCAAAGGAATGTGGCATTCTGCCGTATAGATGCCAATGGCAGGGTCCAAGCCAATCCAGCCTGCGCCCGGTAAATAAACTTCGGCCCAGGCATGTAACTTTGCCGTATCCAATCCGCCCTCGGGCGGGGATAACATAATCAGGTAGCCCGAGGTGAAACGGGCGGCCAGCCCCAAGCTACGAAGGCTTAATGTCAACAGCCAAGCCATGTCGCTAGATGAAGCGAGTCCTTTATCTAACATCGCCTCAAGGTCAACCCTGCCTAGGCTGGTTTCATGACGATCAGGAAATGCCTTGCAAAGCTTTAGATTAAGTTCGCCCAGGCGTTCTGTGATATTGCCCGGCGCCATCGCCAAACCGGACAGCCAAGCGGCAAGCCTAGGGCCAGTGAGGCCAACCTGCAAGTAAGGGGCGAGTTCTCTGGCAAGTTGCGCTGGATATTTAAACGGAAACTTGAACGCATAAGGTTCAACCAAAAAATTGAACGGATTGACCGGCGTCAGCGTGGCAATCACCTCGACCACCAAGCCAAACCGTGCAACAGGTTCGGGGAGGTCCAAGCGGGCAAGGTAATTCTCGTAAGGGTCGCGAACCCAGTTGAGGAAATTGGGCTCCGCCTCCACTTTAAGCGAGTATGCCTCAAGCATCGCTTTGGTGTGCGGAGCCGGGCGAAGACGCAACCAATGGGTGGATACTTGAACCTGCCGGTTGAACTGTAGGTCAATTCGATGGGTTAGTGCAATGCGTGTGCTCATGGCAGTGGCAGCCAGCGTAAGTCTAGCGTATAGGGATAAGCCGGATTGTCCCGCTCCGGCGGGGGTTCCCGCAGTGCGCTCCGGTCCTGTGTGGGTTGGTAAGCTTTAAGCGATTCTGCCCAAGCAGGCAGCGGGGCGGTGCCGGCCGTGTGCCCCCAGTCCCAAAAGCGCGAAACCCGCCGCGTTTCAGCCTCGTAGGCATTAATCGGGAAGGTCTCATAGGCAAGCCCACCGGGATGGGCAACGTGATAAACACACCCGCCAACGGACTTGCCCAGGCGGCGGTCGAACAAATCGAACACCAAGGGAGCATGGACCTCCACGGTCGGATGCAGTCCAAACACGGCCTTCCAAGCCTTGTAACGCACCCCGGCCACATAGTCACCATCAGCGCTTATAGGCTGGAGCGGCAGCCTGCGACCATTGCATGTCAAAAGAAAACGTTCTTTGTCAAACCCACTGACGGTGACTTGCAGCCTTTCCAATGCCGAATCAACCACCCGTGCTTGCCGATGGGCCACGGTTTCCTCTCCAAGCACCAGCCATGGCTCCAGCGCCATGCGCAGTTCCAACGCCACCCCTGCATAGTTGACCCGTCCAAACACTGGAAAGCGAAATTCATGGAAGGGTGCATACCAATCCAAACTTACCGGATAACCCGCTTCGTTAATATCCGCGATGACACCCGAAAAATCGGACCAGATATAATGGGGTAGCATGAAACGGTCATGCTTGGCCGTCTCCCAGCGAGCCAATGGTTGTCGGTAGGGCTGCTTCCAGAAACGCACAACGAGTGCTCGCAGCAATAGTATCTGAGCCAAGCTCATGTGTGCGTGGGGGGGCATCTCAAATCCGCGAAACTCCAGCAAGCCTTGCCTGCCCGATGCAGAATCCTGCGAATTAAGCTTGTCAATGGAAAATTCAGCGCGGTGGGTGTTGCCCGTAAGATCAACCAAAAAATTGCGCAAGGCACGATCAACCACCCATGGCGAATTCGTCCGGTCTATTTCGTTTAGGCTGACTTCCAGTTCATCCAGAATCCTGCTGCCTTGTTCGTCAATTCTAGGTGCCTGCGAAGTTGGGCCGATAAAAAGGCCCGAAAAAAGATAGGACAAGGAAGGGTGATGTTGCCAATATGTAACCAGTGAGCGCAGCAGGTCGGGCCTACGCAAAAAAGGACTGTCCTGAGGCTCTGCCGCGCCCAAGGTGACATGATTACCGCCGCCAGTTCCGGTGTGGCGTCCGTCGAGCATGAACTTTTCAGCACCCAACCGGGACAGACGCGCTTCCTCGTAGAGTTCAACTGTGCTGGCTTCGAGTTCGTTCCAAGTGGAGGCTGGATGGATGTTTACTTCGATTACGCCTGGGTCCGGTGTCACTTTTAAAACCCGCAATCCCGGTGCGTTTGGTGGTTCATAACCTTCAATCAAAACCGGAATATCAAGTTCTTCAGCAGTTTGTTCGATGGCTTGGAGCAGTAAAGCATAGCGCCAAAGCTCATTGATCGGTGGCATGAAGACGTACAGCCTTCCATTGCGGGGTTCCAAGCAAAGCGCGGTATGAGGAACACCGGTCCAATACTGGTAGCGTTTGCGGATAGCCTCTGGCTTGTCGTCAACAGCCAATGTCGAAAGCCTTGACCGAGGCTCGGCAGTTCCCGTAGTTGGGACAAGCGGCAAAAGCGGAGTTGGTGGTGTCAAATATTCGACAACTTCCTGCTCAACCGCCTGCGCCCAAGGCAGTTGCGAGATAGGCAAGCGCAACCCCATGGGCGAGCCACCCGGCATCAGGTACATCTGTTCCCGGCTAAAGGTCCAAGCCCCGGACCGCCATCCGCCTTTCACCCAGTCCCATCCTAGCGGAAGGGCATATCCTGTAGGCTTGTCTAACCCCCGTGAAAGCACTAAGCCCAAGCCATCACGCTTTATTGCGGCATCGGCAGTTTTGTCCAAATCGAGATTGACGGGCTGGTTAGCCTCCTGCCAGAGATAATAAATCCAGTCCTCAAAACCCGCAACCAGAAACCTAGGCCCAATGCCCAACCGGGTAGCCAAACTTTCAGCAAATCGGCAAGCCTGTTCGTGATTGATGCCGTAATCCTTTTGCTCATCGGCTATTAACTCGTCGTTTTTCCACAGCGGTTCTCCGTCAGTCCGCCAGTAACATCCCAAAGCCCAACGAGGCAAAGGCTCGCCCGGATACCATTTGCCTTGACCGTAGTGGAGTAATGCACCCGGCGCGAATTTCGATTTGAGCCGCTTTACCAACTCACCGGCCCGCTCGCGTTTATGTCCGCCCAAGGCATCAGTGTTCCATTGGGGGCTCTCCATGTCATCTATGGATACAAAAGTGGGTTCACCTCCCATGGTAAGGCGTATGTCCAGCGCTTCTATTTCAGCATCCATGGCCTGCCCTAAGACTTGGATATCCTTCCATTGTTCTTCCGTATAGGGCTTGGTGACGCGGGGGTCTTCCAACACTCGCCGCACCACATTGCTGTATTCGAACTCAACCTCGCATTTGTCGGTAAAGCCTGTGATCGGAGCGGCACTGACCGGGTCGGGTGTACAAGACAGGGGAATATGGCCCTCGCCTGCAAACAGCCCCGAGGTGGGATCTAGGCCGACCCAACCGGCACCGGGGATGTACACTTCGGCCCAGGCATGCAAGTCGGTAAAGTCTTCCTCTGGCCCGGAAGGCCCATCCAGCGCCTTCTGGTCCGCCGTTAGTTGCACCAGATAACCAGACACGAAGCGGGCAGCCAACCCCAAAGACCTGAGTATCTGCACTAATAGCCAGCCAGTGTCCCGACACGAGCCAAGAGACTTCTCAAGCGTTTCTTCGCAAGTCTGTATGCCTGGGTCCAGCCTGATGGTGTAATTGATATCGCCATTCAAACGGCTGTTTTGTTGTACCAGAAAATCGACAATACGACACTTCTTATGTGATACCTTGGCAAGCCAAGCTGTCAGCAACGGGCCTTTCTCAGTGATTTCGAAGTAGGGTTCAAGCTCCTGCCGAAGCAGAGCGTCATATTGAAACGGATATTGCTCGGCGTACTTTTCGACAAAAAAATCGAACGGGTTGATGACCGTCATTTCGGCAATCAGATGAACGCCGACTTTCAGTGTACGCACGGGCTTTGGAAGCACGACCCGCGCAACCCAGTTGCCAAAGGGGTCTTGCTGCCAGTAAATGCGGTGATCGGCAGGGCTAATGTCTAGCCGATATTCGTGTATCGGGGTACGCGAATGGGGAGCAGGTCTCAGGCGGATCAAGTGTGGCGACAACATGACGTCGCGATCAAAACGGTAGGTCGTTATATGGTCTATGCCAACATGTATTGCCATGTACTTTGATGCTCCATTACTTTTTCTGATTAGCTGATGTTACGCAAACGCGAAGGCCGTAGCCCGGATGGAGCCGCTTGCGGCGCAATCCGGGTTGAGTTGTCAACGTTCCCCCGGATTACGCCGCAAGCGGCTCCATCAGGGCTACAATGCTAAAATTCAATGGTACGGTGCGCAACATCAGTAATAAGTTTACTTTTTTAAACCGCAATCCGTTCAATCTCATCATAAGCTTTTTTTAGCCAGCATTTGACCCGTTGGCGCTCTAACAATCCAAGACCGTTTGCAGATTTCTCCACCGGGTTCAACGCAGCCCAAAAACTGGTCCCTTGCCCGTCAATTTTTTGCATGGCAGACTCCTGAAGCCGACCGATGGATATGAACTGTGCGCCAAAACCCTCTGCCCTAGCCCGTTCGCCCGAATTTGCAAGCAAATTGAATTTGTCGCTGCGGATTTCGTTCAAGACTACCACCAATTTGAACTTACCGCCGAACTGATTAAGCAAGTTGCGCAACAAATCTACAGAATCCTGGCCCGAATCCATGACATGCCAATAAACCAGTTCAGTTCCAAGCGCTTCTGAAAGCCCGAACAAATCAGAATCCTCAATCCATTTTGCTAAGAATTGATGGGTTTGGGCAGCGAGATCGACAAGAACCAGACTCTCAGGGTTTTCGACTGAGGCTTCCACCACCCGGTCAAGGCTTTCATAGCTATCAACGATGACTGGCGAGGCAAAGCCAGTATAAAACCGCAGCAATGAACCGTGAGATTTGTCGGTATCGAAACCGACAAATGGACGCTCATGGTCGATTAAATATTGCGCGACTAGCCTGCTCACCAGTGATTTGCCGACACCGCCCTTTTCGCCGCCGATAAAATGTATTTTTCCCATTAAGTGATTTCCTGTGTATAAGCAAAATGCGCTCCAAGGAATGAAGCAATAAGTAAGCCAATTTTAAGACTTAACCAGTTCAGAGTGCAATATTTAATTATACCCTCGTGTCCCTAGGTGCGGGGTCAATGCCATTAAGTTAAGCCGTCATTCCGGCATGGACCGCCGGAATCCAGATTGCAGGGATGCCAACAATCTATGCCATCCATGGAGCCTAGGATCCGGCGATCCCTGCCGGAACGACGAGCTTTTTCTTAACTTAATTGCAGCGAGGTGCAGGGTAGCTTCTGATGCGATAGAGAAGCTTTCATCTATGTCCAGCATTGGTGCATAAAATTCATATTGGTGCATAACAGCTTACCCTCTGCGACTAACTCCGACTCGCCGAACCGCTTCCGCTGCCGTGACGATGGGCATTTCTGAAAAAAGCAATTTAGGCCCAGGATTTAATTGAATATGATTTGACTCACGTTCTTTTTGCCTCAGTGCTTCCACAATTCGGTTTAGATGCGCTTTATCAGATTGGAGGTTACACCAATATAAAGCGTTCCAAGGCGGTGACTGGCAGGAAGATATACGCAAGGTTGTTTTTCCATTCTGGCATGGTAGCACATCCCTGCAATCTGGATTCCGGCGATCCATGCCGGAATGACGGCGTTTTGGGTTTAGCTGAAACAACTTCTAATCAGGTGCGCTTTTACGTTGCGTCGTTGCGCCGTTGCGTGAGACCTTCTTTTACCTTTCTCGCAATACGACATGTCATTTAATTGGGCTAAGATTTTTTATCTCACGCAACGGCGCAACGTTAAGATCAATACGGAATCTACAGGCCCGCCGTAAACTGAAGCTTGCCATCCCCTTCGACAAGCCCCAAGTAGCTTGGACGCTGGATACATTCGGCGCATCCTTGTCCTACGGTTTACGCCTAGTGGTAATTGCTACCTATAGCGGTCTGCAGAAGGTAAGCTTCATTTGATTTGCCCCCACCCCAACCCTCCCCCGATGATGGAGGGAGTTTTGTGTAGCTTTACCACCGCAGACCTCTATTCCAACGCGCATAAAATCAGCTATTTCAGCCTTAAATTCGGGATTCCAGCCGCCCCATTGCGACAAGGATGCCATAGATGATAGCCTCCGGGCGTGGAGGGCAACCGGGGATATAGACATCGACTGGATGCACTTGATCGACACCGCCAAGGTTGGCGTAGCCCTCCCCAAAAATGCCACCTGTTGCACAAGCCCCCACGGCGATCACGATACGCGGGGCGGGGACGGCGTCGATGGTGCGACGGACGGCAGTTTCAAGGTTACGCGTGATCGGGCCAGTGATCACAACCCCGTCCGCATGGCGCGGGGAAGCAACAAAATCAATGCCGAGGCGACGGACATCGTACACCGGGTTCAACAAGGCGGTGAGTTCCCAGTCACAGGCGTTACAGGAGCCAGCGTCGAGATGGCGAAGATGCAGCGAACGGCCCAACACCCGGTGAATCTCGGCAGAGGCACGGGCAGCTTCGGCTTCCGAGTTTGCAGCCAGCCCCGCCGCTGGGAAGGCAGTGCCGTCATCAGCAATTTCAATCCGCAGGTCTGCACGGTGACGCGCCGCGAGTTCGAAGTCCCTTCCTGCGGCAACCGCGCCGGCCCATTGATCTTCGGTGCAGCGACCACAGAAGACACAACGTGCAAGGTCTAGGGCTAGGTGGCGGCGACCCTTGGCATCAAGATGTTCCGATAAAGCAGCCGTCGGACAGACTTCGGGCGGAGGCAAGCCATTGCTTGAGCTAAATAGAGGTTGCCCACGAAAACGTTCAGGCGGTACATTCGGCACTGCGGGATAGTTGGTCGTGACCACACCGGTGCGCAAAGCGTTAAAAAGTATTCTCAACATGTCAGCGATCCGTACACGAATAGCACAGTTCAAAGCTCTTGTTGACGAGCGGAAAATCCGGGACTATAGATGTCTCGGCGGCTAGTGCCACTGCGGGCCAGTTATGGTAGCTAGGCGAGCGGAGATGGTAGCGGTCAACGCGGCCTTCTGCATCGGTGCGCAGCCAGTGGACCGCCTCGCCGCGTGGCGACTCGATGGCCGAAATCCCGATGCGCCAACTCGGCAGCGGTTCATTCATGCATACCTTTAACGGTCCCGGCGTTAATCGTCTGGCAAATTCGCCAACCAGCCTTATCGACTCCCTGACTTCTTGGGCGCGAACCGTCACCCTGGCCATCGCGTCTCCTGCCATGGCTGTCACTACGTTCAGTTTGGGCGGATTAGACTCTAAAAACGCCGCATGGGGATGGTCGCGACGGGCATCGCGGTTCACGCCGCTCGCCCGCGCTGCAACACCGGCGACGGCGAGGTCCTGCGCGGCTTGGTTTTGCAGGATGCCGGTATCGTCGAAGCGATCTACGACGGACGGATTGGCTTCAATGCGCCCCATCAAACTATCAAACTCGACAAGCACTTCCTGTAGGGTGACTGAAATAACTTCAAGAAGGTGGCTCGGAATTTCCAAGCGTACCCCACCGGGGATCACAATGCCGCGAAGGAAACGATTGCCGGCAAGCCGCTCGTTCATCTGCTGTAGGCGTTCCTTCAATCGCATTCCGTTGGCGGTGCCATAGTGGAATGCCGCACCGGCGCAGATATTGCCAATATCACCAATGTGATTGTAGAGCCTTTCCAATTCCAGCGCGATGCTTCTGATTAGCCGTGCCCGTTTAGGCACATCGACACCGGCAATCTGTTCAAGGGCTTCGCAGTAACCTAAGCCATGAGCGACCGAGCAGACTCCACAGATACGCTCGGCGATGTAGAATGCATCAAGCGGAGAAATGCCTTCCATCCGCTTCTCCAACCCACGGTGCGTGTAAAACAGGCGTGCGTCAAGAAGAAGCACCGTCTCGCCGCACGAAGTGAAGCGGAAGTGTCCCGGTTCGATGATGCCAGCATGGATTGGGCCGACCGGTATTTCAAAAACTCCTTCGCCTTCGGCAACCATATGCGGAAACTCATCGGCGGGTTCAACGGGAACGCGTTGCGATCCATCAAAAGACTTGCGGAACGGGAAGATGCCTTGCGGCCATCCGTCATGTAAGACCAATGTGCGAGGGTCGGGATGCCCGACGGGAATAATCCCAAAGAGGTCTCGCATCTCGCGCTCATGCCAGTTTGCGGCCGGGACCGCTGTCGTCAGGGACGGCACTTCAGGGCTGGTGGCATCGACGGACACGACCAGCGTCACAAACTGGTCCGGGGCATCGGCTGTAGTATGCTCGAAGACATAACGTACCTTAAGATCGCCATCCGGCATCGCCGTCTCGTCCGTTGCCACGATGGTGGCCAGCGTCATGGTGAATTGCCCAGTCAGCATGGCAACTGCGCTGGCAAGATCGTTCTTTTCACCGAGACGAACGGTTATGTCCGAGGGCCGTGGCCCGGTTTCGGCATTGACTGAGCCAACCGAGCCGGCCCTCAGTACGTCTATTAGTAACCGTTCAACCCCCCTGCCTTTTCCTGGGAGCGAGGCCATCTTGGCCGCAATTTTGGCGGGCGGGACGCCCGCGCTCCCAGGGGGAGAGTGAACGGTTACGTCAATTAGGGGTTGGTCAGCCAATGACAATCTCCGTGGCACGTTGCAGATACCCGTCGAAGGTTGCGGGGATGGTCAGCCCAAATAAGATCATGATGGCTGCGAGTAGTAGCATGGCGAACAGCGGGGACCGCGCCTCGGGTTCACGGCTTGCCGTCACTGTCGGCTTTCCGAATACCATCGCACCGGCATGATGGAGCAGTCCGGCAAATATTATTACAGCCATGGCGAGGAAGATGGCGATGGATACCCAATTGCCGTGACCGATACCTGCTCGTAGCACCATCAATTCGCTGATGAAAATAGAGAACGGTGGCACACCTGCGAGCGACAAAAATGCAATCATGAGTAGTGTCGCGCAAGTCGGGGCGACAGTGAACAAACCCTTGATGGATTGCAAGTCACGTGAATCGTAACGGGCTATGGCCTTGCCGGCGGCCAAGAATGCGATGGCCTTGGTGATGCCGTGGTTCACTACATGCAGTAATGCACCGTAGGTACCGACCGCACCGCCAAAACCGAGACCGAGGGCTATGATGCCAACGTGTTCAACACTGCTATAACCTAAGAGGCGCTTAAGGTCACGCTGGGCCAAGATGAAGGGCATTGCCACAACGACCGAGATGACGCCGAAAACTAGCATCACCTGTTGCGGAAATGCCGCACCGCAAGCAGCAGCAGTAATCATTTGGAAGCGGATTATTGCGAGGATGGCACACTTGATTAGGATACCCGAGAGCAGTGCCGAAACAGGTGTCGGGGCTTGGCTATGGGCATCCGGCAACCATAAATGCATGGGTGCAAGCCCTGCCTTGGTCCCATAGCCGACCATCGCGAAAATAAAGCCGATTCTGACAATGCCGGGGTCGAGTCTATGGGCGACATTCATAATAGCCGACCAACTCATCGAACTCGCCGCCCCCATCACATTGGAGGCGGCGGCATAGATAATCACCGTGCCAAAAAGTCCAAAAGAGATGCCGATAGTGGTTACAATAATGTATTTCCACGCCGCTTCCAAGCCATGATGATGGCCGTGGTAGCCAATCAGCACGGCCGAGGTGATTGTCGTCCCTTCCATCGCAATCCACAGGATTCCGAGATTATCGGCGAGAATCGTCACGACGATGGTGGCGACAAAAGCCTGTACGAGGGGGAAGTAATAACGAAGCGTCTCGGCCTTCATATTGCCGACCTCCACTGCCTGTTTGAGCCATCCCACCGTGTAGATGGAAACCGCCAACGTAAGGACGACAAGAAGCAGGAGAAAAATGAGTCCTAGGTCGTCTATGCGGAATACCCCAAAAGCTTGTGGGCCACTAGCCGCCACCTCGTGAGCGAGGATGAAGGTAAGCACAACCAAAACTGACGAACCGCCGATATCCAGTCCTGATAAAATACGGCGGTTGCCCGTCGTGAGCATCAGTAATGCAGTTAAGGTCGGTACCAGGGGAATAACCCAGATTAGCATCTCAGCCATTCATCATCCCCTCAGCCTGTGTAGGTCCGCAATGTCGGCATCGACCGTCGAACGGACCCTAAGCACCATGATGGTCATAACCAACACGGCGAGTATGACATCAAGGATTACGCCAATTTCGATAATTAGCGGCATGCCTTTATTCACCGCCATGGCCGTGAAAAATATGCCGTTTTCCGAGGAAAACAGGCCAACCATCTGGCTCAGTGCCGTCTTCCGGGTTGCCATGACCAGTACGCCATTCAGGGTGAGGGCGATGCCGACCGGTAGCGCATTGCCGGTGATTGTCTGGCGCACAGTGTCTAGTGAGGCACTCAGATGGAATGACATCACCACGACGACCATGGCGAGAGCCAGTGTAGTCAGAGTGGGGATCACCGGTTCCACCTCGCGTTTGACATCCATGCGCCGAATCACCCACAACAGCAACCATGGCAACACCATGGCCTTGACAATAAGGGTAATGCCTGCGATTATCCAGAGATCCACATTCCCGGTGGCCGTAGCCAGCACTGCGCCTGCAATGGCGATGAACAGCGACTGCGCGGCCACGGCATAAATGGCACCGGATATCTGGTTCGCCGCGACGATGAGGATCATCGTGAACAGCAGCAGTGCGCCGAAGTCGTTGATGATCCTATGGACTATTTCGATGCTCATAGTATCCTCAGCGCCAATGACATTAGCGCGCACACGAAGCCGATGCCAAGATACTGCGGCACTTGGAAGAGCCTGAGTTTGGCGTAGGAGGACTCAATGACCGCAAGGTAGGCCGCGAGAACCAATATTTTCGCCACGAAAGATAAGGTGCCTAGAAGCAGTCCAATGACACCCGCATCCTCTAGCCCGATTGGAAAAAAGAGTGCCGCCGCAAGCCCGAGAGTTACAATCTGGCGCGTGTGCGAAGCAAGCATCATGCAGCCTAGCCCTGGGCCGGAATGTTCCAATAGCATTCCCTCGTGTAGCATCGTCAATTCTAGGTGGGTGTCCGGGTTGTCCACGGGAATCCTGCCCGTCTCAGCCGGGAGTAACACAAGCATGGCCGCAAAACCAAGGAAGTCTGCCGCGCGCCAAGTTAGAATCCAAGAGGCGCCGCGTTGTTCTGCGAGGATGCCCAGTTCGGTTGTACCGTGGGCCAGCGCGGTCGAGAAAACGACCATCATCAACACCGGCTCGACCAGCGGAGCTATGGTCATCTCCCGCGATGCACCCATGCCACCAAAAGCGCCGCCAGCATCCAATGCGCCAACCGCCGTTAAAAATCGTGCCAGGGAAAGCAACCCGAGTAACATTAATGCATCGCCCAGCGGAAAAGCCGGCGGACCGGCTTGTACGACTGGGACGAGGGCACCGGCAGCCACTGTGGTAGCCAGCACAAGAACTGGAATCGAACGGAAAAAACCAGAGGCGGTGTCCGCCTGCACCGACCCCTTGTTTAGCAGCTTGACGAGGTCACGGTAAGGCTGCAAGACACCCGCTCCTCGCCTAGACTGAAAGCGGGCTTTGAGTTTCTGGATGAAGCCTGTGACCAGCGGACCCAGCAGCACGAGGAGGAACATCTCCAATAGCACGATCTCGAGCGGTTTATCGCCAGTCATCTTTGCCCTCCTCCAAACACCAAGAGTGCCAAAAATAATGCCCCTAGCACAAACCCGATGTACCCATGGATGCGCCCAGTGCTATTGTCGCGGATGGCTTTCGAGAGGGCCGTAATGCCATGCTGGACACGGTGATAAATCTGGGTCTCAGCCAAGTCAACGACTTCGCCGGAATAATGAATGCGTTTTATTATATAAGGCGACCCCGCTGTCTCCCGGATTACTTCATGGCGTGGGCGGTAGAGTGTTGCAAAGACAAGGCTAAGCGGTTTGGCAAACGCGGTTGCCGTGTAGTCGAACCGTGCCGTCGGACTCATTCCACAAGTCCATGTAGGTTCCGTTCGCACCGGGTAAGGCCGCAATCCACGTCGCAGGAACCATGCGATAGGTAGCAGTGCTAACAACAGCAGGGCAAGCATCGTCATGGAAATGGCGGTGCCTTTCATCACCCCCGGCAAAGTCAATGCCGTCGAAAGCACCAGCGGCCCATGGGCTGTCACGACCGCACTTGCCCCGTAGCCATGGAGTATTCCCACCGTCGGCGCGTCGAGTAGGCGCATCGCATACCCCGGCGCGACACCGAGGAACACGCACAATACCGCTAACCATGCCATGCCAGCGATCATTGAGAAAGGAACCTCAGTGGCGTGTTCTGCATGGGGTGTGCGCGGGCGACCGAGAAAAGTGACCCCGAACGCCTTGACAAAACAAGCGGCGGCCAACCCTCCTGTCAGTGCCAGCAGTGCCGCTGAAACGACGATGACTAGACCGGATGGCCCGTGAAAAATGCTCGCACCACCGAGGATGGCTTGGAAAGTGAGCCACTCGCTGACAAAACCATTGAGCGGGGGCAAGGCCGAGATGGCGACGGCACCAAGCAGAAATAGCCCCGCCGTCCAAGGCATGTGCCGGGCAAGCCCTCCAAGTTCCTCCATGTTGCGTACATGGGTGCGGCAAAGGATGCTACCTGCACCTAGGAACAGAAGTCCTTTGAAAGCCGCATGGTTGACGGTGTGCAGGAGGGCCGCAGTGAGCGCAAGGGTCGCGAGTGTACCGCCGACTTCCTCCCTGCGCCATACGATCATCGCCAGCCCGACCCCGATCAGGATGATCCCAATATTTTCGACGCTGTGGAATGCCAGCAGGCGCTTAAGGTCATGCTGCTGTAGTGCGTAAAGCACACCGAGCACGGCAGAAGCGGTGCCTAAAACCAGTATCGTCCAGCCCCATGACGAAGGTAACGGCTCAAGCGCCGGAGCCAGAAGGTCGAAGCCAAAGCGCAATATTCCGTAGATGGCAACCTTGAGCATGACACCCGACATCAGTGCTGATACATGGCTCGGGGCCGCAGGATGTGCACGAGGGAGCCATACGTGGAGAGGAACCACACCCGCCTTGGTGGCAAAACCCACAAGAGCCATGAAGAACAAGGCCGTCCGAGCACTATCGTCAAGCCCACTTGCCGCAGTGCGCAGGGCTGCAAAGTCAAATGCCCCGGCCCGCTCGGTCAACGCTAAGAATGAAACTAAGAGCATGGCCGTCCCGGCATGGGTCATAATCATATAGAGTAGCCCCGCCCTTGCGTTCTCGCCATCCGTATCGTCAGAGACAACCAAGACATAGCTTGCCAGTGTCATACCTTCCCAGCACAAAATGAAGCTTAGCGCGTCACCGGCACAGCAAAGGAACACCATGCAAGCCAAGAACACGTTCAACGCCAGCACTTGTGTAGCCCGCCGCCCCGGCCCCGCTTCGGGCGAGTGGGCTTGGAGATAGGCAGGCCCGTAAAGGGTCGCGGCAACCGCAACAAGAGAGATGACGAGCAGGAAATAGGCCGAGAGTCCATCCACGGCCAGTGAAAGCCTAGCAAACGGGAAAAGGGTTGGAAGTTGCAAAGTCAGCGTTGGAACAGGATCGCCAAGAAGAATGCCTAGTGAAACGGCAATGCCCACCACAGCACCTGCGAAAGCGGCGATATGTCCTACCACCAACGCAAGCCGCCCCGACCAGGCTGCCAGCAGCGACGCAAATGCTCCTGCTGCGTAGCAGGTGGCCATCACAAGGGTACAGGTTAGCAGCGTTTCTTGGTTAGACGGCAATGGAATTATCAATCTGTATGAAAGGATGAACACAACAATATTTCTACGTTTTCAACATCAAACGGTTACTTGATGAAGAGCCATAACTCTACACCGAATTAGCACGAACAGGAGTAGACAGTCCATTGCTTGCCATAGAACAGCAATACCTTTTTCTGATGGCTTCCCGCCCTCCTTCAAAAGGGTCTTAGATAAAAACTTGAAGGCCACCGCGTTTTCAACATCAGATGGTTGCCAAGAAGGCACGGTATCCAGGTAGGGTACGCTGTGCGTACCTCCAGAATCTGAATGGTACGCACAGCGTACCCTACGGTTTGGCTCACTGCCATTAAGTTAAGGATTTTCCGTTCGCCCTGAGCCTGTCGAAGGGTGGACGGAAAATCCTCAGATCATTGATTGTTAAGCCGTTCATGGTTCGACAGGCTCACCACGAACGGCTTAACTTAATGTCAGTACCCCTTGACACTATTCTAGTGCGCGTTATAGCTAAGCCAGATTTTATTACATTTTTTAGTGGTTGCCTAGTCAAGCTGAATAAAACACATGCTACTGCTAAAGGATATTTGTGTCAAACTTTGGATGATTGAAATCAAAGCCGTAGCCGTCTTCTTTTGGTATTCAATAGTCATGCCATTTAATTGACATCTTGCAATCCGTCCAAGTCCAAGCTTAGCTTGGACAATTGTACTCTAAGCTGTGACATTTCCGGGTTGACATATTCAAGGGTTGTGGCTAGGTTAGTATGTCCTAACAAATATTGCAATGATTTCAGGTCCGGGTTTGGCCCTGATGCCAAGTCGGTGGCCATGGTATGGCGTAGCTTGTGGGGGGAGACTGCTATGCCCAAATGATCGGATAGCCTGCCGAATGCGTGAGTCAACTGAGTCGGGCTCAACTCACGGCCTACGTAACTGGTTTCGAACAGTTGCACCCAGAACACTTGGCATTTTTCCAGGCCAACATGCCTTGCTTCCGATTCGCGCTTGAGGTCGATCAGTTCCTTCTCGCATTGGGCGGGGATGGGTATCTCCCATTCGCGGGCGGTTTTACTGCCTTCCACCGAAAGCAGGATCGTTTTCCGGTCGAAATCAATGTCGCGCCAACGCAATGCACAAAGCTGTCGCCGCCGCATTCCGGTGTAATAGAGGGTTTTGAACACGGTCAACCAAAACCATCCGGGCAATATCGGACAACTGTCGCATTTCAACAACATTATGACTTCTTTCATCGCTTTCTTGGATAAGGTTTTTTTGCGCTTTATCAAGGTTGCCGGCTTGACACTCAGGAAAAGGTTTTCTTCCAGCCATTTGTTCCGTACCGCAAAATTGAAAAGTGTCTTCATTCCACGACGGTAGGTATTCCAAGTCATTAGGCTGGCTCGTTTTATCACGTTATCCCTCCAAAGTAGGATGGCTTCGTGGTTCACTTTTCGCGGGTCGGTTATGCCCGTATCCCGTTCAAAAACACGAACGGCGGTACCGTAGGTCTCTTTGCTTGCAGCCCTCAGGATGGTTTCATGACAATATCTTTCATAAAGTTCGACGATGGTTGAAGGCGGTCCTGTATCATTTGTTTTGGTTAACCTGGCTATATTGTTCAGGTTGATTTCCTGCGATTCTGTCATTGTGCATCTCCTTATGGTCGGGACTACATGTTTGAAATTGTTGTTGGCAAACTTGGCAAACTCTTTCTTAGGGAAGTGAACCCCACGCCTGTAAATTTTTCTGTCAATGCAAGCTCGCCACCTCACTGCCCGGCTATGCCGGGGGCGCTCCCGGTTTTGTCGGCAAAGGAGTTGCTGTCGGCCCGCCGGGAATATGTGAACAGGATCGAGGAACTGGCCAGCACGACACGCCCGCATTTTGAGCAATACTACCTTAGCATGCTATGGCGTTTCGCGGAATGGTCGCAGCAGTTGCCCGCGTCCGAGGTTCATCACCGTGCCTATCCCGGCGGGGCGCTGGACCATGGCCTAGGTGTGGCCGCTGCGGCCCTCCGCATCCGGCAAGGCCATTTGCTGCCGCCCGGTGCGCCCCCCGAGGAAGCGGTGCTAAAAAAAGCACTTTGGACTTACGCAATTTTCACGCTTGCCTTGCTGCATGATGCTGCAAATCCTGCCGTGGACTTGGCGGTCACGGTTTTTGGGGAGGATCACAGCG
>QJPH01000508.1 GCA_003242955.1 Candidatus Methylumidiphilus alinenensis | reverse complement strand
GGTTCGTTAGCCCGGTTTTTGCTTGAACAATTTCCCGGTAGCCGGGTGGACGCGATAGAACGGCGTTCTTCGGTGGTTAAAATTGCCCATGACTATTTCGGCTTGCCGCGCTCTACAAGGCTGGTCGTTCATATTGGCGAAGCCAATCAACTGGTTGAAAACTTAGGGCAGCATCAAGGGAATGCATACGATTTGATATTAATCGATGCCTTCGATGATGTGGGAATGGACCCATCAATCAATGCATTGGATTTCATCGCTGCATGTGCCGCCCTTCTGCATCCAAAGGGTGTGCTTGACATCAATCTATGGGGGAGCCACCCGATTTCGCTAAAACAGTCCGTCGCATTACTGAAGACGTGCTTTCCCGGCAAGTCATTGCGGCTGGCGGTACCCAACCGGGGCAATGTGATTGGGTTTGGGCTGGGTCCAGAGTCCCCCACCGTCAAACTGAAACAACTTGAACCCCACGCACGCGAATTGGAATTCAGGACCGGGCTGGAAATGCCCTATTTTTTGCGCAACCTGCGCGGCATTAGTAGTTGATTACCAAAAAATGAACTCCCAGGAACATCCAATAAAAAGACCCATCCGCAGTTATGTCCTACGCCAAGGCCGCACGACCATGGCGCAGAATGCAGCGCTGGAAAACCTTTGGCCGGTTTACGGTTTGGAGTTGGAACAAGGCTTCAATGCCATGGAAATATTTGGCCGCGATGCACCGTTGATATTGGAAATTGGCTTCGGCAACGGGGAAAGCTTGGCGCAGATGGCCGTCCAGTCGCCTGACAAGGATTTCCTAGGCATTGAAGTGCATCGGCCTGGCGTGGGGCATTTGTTGCTCAAAGCACAGGAACTCGGTTTGGGGAATGTCAGGGTTTATTGTGCCGATGCGGTGGAAGTGCTGCGCGAGAAAATTCCGGCAAACAGCATCAGTGGTGTGCAGGTGTTTTTTCCCGATCCCTGGCATAAAAAACGCCATCACAAGAGGCGCCTAGTCAATGCCGGTTTCTTGTCCTTGCTGGTGGAAAGGCTCAAACCGACGGGCTTTCTGCATTGCGCCACCGATTGGGAAGATTACGCCAAACAGATGCTAGATATCTTGGAAGCGTCACCGATGTTGCGCAATCAAGCAGGCAAGGGAAACTACGCCGAACGGCCCGCATCACGGCCCCTGACGAAATTCGAAGTTCGCGGTCAGCTTTTGGGGCATGGCGTATGGGATTTATTGTTTGAGAAAACCTTATGCTGAAGGGACCGCTGCTGTCACTATTTGCAGGATTTCCTGTATTTCATAAAGTTTTTTGTTCAACATTACTAGCCTTTTTTCCAACTCGGCGATTTCTGCTTCTAGGGTTTCGTTGGACCCGGTCACTTTGCGCAACACCCCAAGCCTATTATCAATCATCAGCTTGCGGTCTTTAATGCGATGCGCCAAGGGTGTCAAAGCATTTGAACCCCATTCATTGGTATTCTGATGAGCCTTGGCGAACAAGTCTCGGGCCTCGGCAATTACTGTGCTGTACAGCCTATGAACTGCGGTACTTTGTTCCATCAAAGTGGTATATGTGCTTTGCCTAAACTCCTCGCCTTCCTCGAATATCCTCTCCAACTCAATTTGATAGTCCTCTAGTGAAAAAACTTGGGGCTTATTAAGATCAGCGAATTTATATTCGTCTTCAAAACGGCCATAGATAACTTGAATAAGGTTTTCTGCTTCATCAGCCCTAACCATAGACTGATCCATGGCCGAGCGCAAACTCTGCAAAACACCCTTCATTGCCTTTTTCATTCCAGGGGTGGTCAGACTCGACAGCATCTGTCTTCGGGCATTTCTGACTATGGGATCAATGTTGGCGGCAGAGAGGACTTTCCCCAAATGGACAAGCTGCTGGACAAAAGCCCTATGGCAGGATTGGAAAATCTCCACAGATGCCAAATAATCCATTTGATCTTTTTTCGTCTCCTCCATCAAACGCCGGGTCATGTCATGATTACTGGTATCGATCTGCCGCATTTCTTGAAGATGGCGGTTAGCCTCGCCGATTTCGATTACAAGATGGTTTACGGATTCATTGACTAGTTGCCCCATTGAAGCTACCACAACCTCTCGTAAAATATGCTGGCGGTTACATATGACAGTATTGGTCAGGTAGTCCTCAATCCCTCTCAACCCGCTCTTTGCCAATAGGATATCATCGCGCCTAACCTTTGCCATCAGCCCCTTTTTTGCCGAAACTGGAAAAATCAAAGACTCGTCCACGCCAAGGGCATTGGATATCGCTTTAACTTGGGAGCGAATTGATCTATCCACTACCTCTTCGCCTTGCAAATCATCGTCCCAAAGGGTGTCGATTTTATTCATGGCCACAGCCAATCGGTTCTTGCCGGTAAGACTCGGACCCCGAACATAATGGTTCCAAATCTCCAAATCGCTATTGGTGACGCCCGTGTCTGCTGCCAACAAGAAAATGATGGCCTGCGCACTAGGCAGCATTCGCAGTGTCAATTCAGGTTCAGTGCCCAAGGCGTTTAAGCCGGGGGTATCGAGAATGGCAAGCCCCTCTTTCAGCAAAGTATGCGGAAAGCTGATGAGGGCGTGGCGCCAACAGGGAATTTCCACGGCATCCAGCAACCCAGTCGAGCCTTGCATGGGAACGTCAGGGTTGAAAAGGCCGAGCTTTACCGCGTCTGCCTGGGATACTTTCTTGACCGCCGCCAATTCCTGAAATGCCTCCTGCATTTGCAGGGGAAAATTGTGGTCCAAGTCAATGTGCAACCATTTATAAGGGTTTTGCTTATACTCGTTTAACGTCATATCGCTCAATCGAGATTCAATTGGCAACAAGCGAATATAACTGCCTTGAGAAGGATCGTGAAATATTTCGGTTGGACACATTGTCGTCCGTCCCGGCAGGGAGGGGAGTAAGCGCAGACCGGTATCAGCAAAGAAAAGGGCGTTGATTAATTCTGTCTTGCCGCGGGAAAATTCGGCAACAAAAGCCACCATCAAGCGCTCATTGACCAATGTATCCATTACTCTTCGTATGGCCTCCTGGCTCCCTTCGCTGGCGATATCCAGTGAATCCATCCAATGAGTGTATCGCTCTGTCGCCCGAATCAACTCATCGCGCCATTGCCCATAACCGTGGAGCTTTTCTTGAAGCTGAATCGTGCTCATTTCGGCCTTGGTTGTATTCCTAGTTTAACGCGCTGATCATTTGCTGAAGCAGCGGCATAATAGCCATTTTAGCGAACTGAAGAGCGACCAATGCCAATAGTGGGGAAATATCAATTCCGCCCATAGGCGGCAAAAAACGCCGAAAAAAGGCAAGCAGCGGGTCAGTCAGATCGTACAGCAATTTCATCGCAGGATTGTAGCCGCGGGGTGCAACCCAGCTTAACACCACGGAAATCAGTATGGAATAAAAGAGTATGTTATACAACAACTCCAGTAACTGTCCCAAAGCCACCAGCAACAAGCTTGCCGGACTTGCACTGATTTGCTGGAGTGTGAAAACCAGATAATCAGACAAAATTTGCACTGCCAGCATCAGAACCAGAGAGGCCGAATCGATCCTCCTGACGGAGGGTATGAACCGGCGCAAATAGCGCAAGGGTGGATGAGTCAGTTTGACCAAAAATTGCGAAATGGGATTGTAAAAATCAGCCTCCGCCCACTGTAGCAAAAACCGCAACATCAAGGCAAACAGATAGAGGCTGACCAACGTGTCGATCAGAAAAACCCCCAAGCCGGAAAAATAACTGTCGCTCACTTTTCCTCTCCCAGTTCTGCGGACAGACTAGCCGCACGCTTTTCGGCGGCCCGTATCGCCTCCAATACCAGACTCCTAAATCCTGCGTTTTCAAACACGCCAATGGCAGCCTCCGTGGTTCCGCCGGGTGAAGTGACCCTGCCTCGCAGAGTAGCGGGGGATTCATCCGACTCCATGGCAAGTCGTGCCGAACCAAGGGCTGTCTGCTGGGTTAACAGCCTCGCCGTGGCCGGTTCCAGACCCAAACGCACAGCCGTCTCCTCCATCGCCTCCATTAACAGGAAGAAATAAGCCGGTCCGCTCCCGGAAAGTGCAGTGACCGTGTCTAGCAACTCTTCCCGATCCACCCATACGGCCAAACCAACAGCCCTCATGATAGCCTCTGCACGGCTGCGCTGCTCGGCGCTGATGTTGTCGTTACCATGCAGGGCCGTAGCGCCGGTTTTCACCAAGGCAGGGGTATTTGGCATGCAACGGACAATATCGTTACCGCCCCCCAACCAGCGATCTATGTCAGCTTCAGTCACGCCGGCAGCCAATGAGATGATTAACGGCCTGCAACGCTGGACAGTTGCGGCTATTCCTAGAGCGACTTCGCGTAGCGACTGGGGTTTCACCGCCAAAACCAGGATTTGCGATTTCTCCGCCACGGCTTGGTTGTTAGAGGAAGTCTTGATGCCAAAACGGCTTGCAAGTGAGTCCAATTTTTCAGCATCAAGATCGGATGCGCAGATTTTATCTGGGTCGTATCCATCCGCGCAAAGGCCGGCAATCAAACTACTCGCCATATTGCCCGCACCGACAAAACCAAGGTTAAGTTGTTTCATGGTATTCCGGGATATTTGTTAAATGGAGACTATTCTAACCCAGAGGACACCAATATCGGAACCGCACCATGCAAGGGCATGGTCGTCTGTGTTCACAGTTTGATGCCAAGCTGAATTTTCAGAACTTTTTCAATCGCCAGCATATCATTGCGAGACAATAGACCAAGCCTGCCTTTTAGACGCTCCTTGGCGGCGGTAGTAATCTGGTCGGCCATGGCCTTAGATGGTTTTCCGTCAATCATAACTACTGCTTCACTTGGATATAACCTTCCGGCATTACTGCTTAACGGTATCACTTGAAGCCGATTCAGGGCCGCATTTGCCACGTCATTGCTAACGATCACTGCCGGTCGCGTCTTGCGGATTTCGCCCCCTACAGCCGGATCAAAGTCCACCCACCATACTTCACCTCGCAACATTGACAGCGTCGCCGATCAAGGCATTGCTCCATTCCAGTGCCTCGAGTTCGCGTTCAGTATCCGCAGCCATGGCTTGATAGCCAGAGACAAGGTCATCGTTAACCACATGTGATCGTGCCAGATCCTCAAGAAACTGGCTAATTTTGCGACGGCCAATGACTCTAAGCAAGCCATCATAAACCGCTTCGTCAATTGAGATCGTCATTCGCTTACGCATGGGTCATGCCCTCTCTGTTGTGTGCATATATGCAATATAGCAGGGATACGATATTAGGGCAACGATTGCTACATTTTCATCATTTAGTCATTAAAATGTAACCGTTTCATCATTTTGTTCAAGTATCTTGCGAACCATGCGAATATTCAACAGGGGTTTTCATGCCAGCACAAGAGAAAGAAGCGAATCGTGTCCGCCGTTATGTAACGGAAGTCGCCCATGACGAGGCCACTGTCCGTGCGACCCAGCAATTGCGTTATCGGATATTTGCCGGGGAAATGGGTGCTAACTTGCATACCCGCATCGACGGCTTGGATTATGACGAGATTGATGATTTTTGCGACCATTTGCTGGTGCGCGAAACCGAAACAGGCAATATCGTCGCCTGCACCCGTCTGTTAAGCGACACCCAGGCAGCCAAGCTTGGGCATTTTTACTCCGAAGGTGAATTTGACTTGAGCGGCGTTTTGGCGCTGCCGGGCCGTTTCTTGGAGATCGGGCGGACTTGTGTGGATCCGTCCCATCGTGGCAGTATCGTCATATCGACCTTGTGGAACGGCTTGGCCGAATATGTTTACCAAGGCCGCTTCAACTACCTGATGGGTTGCGCCAGTATCACACCGGGGCCGCATGGTTTTGCCGTTGATGCGGTATACCGCCAAATAGAACCCCGGCATTTCGGCCCCAAGGAACTGGCGGTAAAGTCGAAAAACCCGATTCCCTCTTGGAAACGTTGCCAACATGACGAAAGCGGCATCCCGCCGCTGTTGCAGGCGTATTTGCGCCTAGGTGCCCAAGTGTGCGGCGACCCTTACTGGGATGAGGATTTTAACGTCATGGATGTATTCATCTTAGTGGATTTGTCACGTTTGCAGAATCGCTACGAAAAGCGCTTTATTGCCACTAAAGTCACTACTAATGCCCATGCGACAATCTCGGCTTTGGCTTAAGGCCGCGCTCATAATCCTGATGTTCCTGTGGGGCTTGGTCGCGACTGGCTTATTGTGGCCCTTCCTGGAGCTTGTGTTGGGCCGTAAGGCTGGGTTTTTCCAAGAAGCTATCAGGAGCCATTGGTGCGCAATGGTTTGCCGCATACTCAATGTCGAGGTGGAGACCATTGGAACCCCGAGCCATGAAACACGCCTTTGGGTCGCCAATCATATTTCCTGGCTCGACATTATCGCCTTGGGAGCCCGGCATCCGTTGCTTTTCGTCGCTAAGGAGGAGGTGGCGGACTGGCCGGTCATGGGTTATCTGGCGCGCCGTTTAGGCACTTTATTCGTGCGTCGGGGCGATGCGGAACAGACTGGCAGTATCGCCGAAAAGATGGCTTGGCAATTGCGCCAAGGCAGGCAAATCATGTTGTTTCCCGAAGGCACCACAACTACTGGGGAACGTGTCCTGCGTTTCCATGCCAAATTGTTCCAACCGGCGCAACTGGCCCAAGTCCAGGTGCAAGCCATCGGAATTGAATACCGGGGCGAGGCTAAAACCTTCGCGCCATTTATAGGCGAAGATAATTTCCTTACCCACCTGTTGCAAATACTTGATCGCGACAGGGTCCGCCTTCGCGTCCATTACTGCCAGCCCCTGCCCCCTGGCATGCATCGCGACATCCTCGCGCAAACCACACGTAAGCAAGTCGTCACGGCACTTTCCTCAAAGCCAGAGGCTGACGAAGGCAAAGTTGCATCCGTTACCCGACTTCAGTTTCAAAGCCATTAAGTTACCCGATCATTGATGTAAGGTATGGGATAAGGCAGCTTTGACAGTGCAAGCCCTATTCCGCCAGTAGTTTGGAAAACGGCCTCGCCCCCTTCCAGCAAACTGGTACTGACAACCGCCAACAGTTCAAATCCACCTTCTTCGTCAGGGGCAGAACACACAGACATGCCAGGGCTTGGCCCGTCATGACCCTCGGCTTGGAGGCTATCCCCCGCTTTTGGGATCGGTTCCCCAATGCCGGTTAGGCGAACCATCCGCCTTTTCAAGCTGCCAAGGTAATGCGCACGGGCAATGATCTCTTGCCCGGTGTAACAGCCTTTTTTGAAGCTGATTCCGCCCACTAAATCAAGGTTCAACATTTGCGGCACAAATTCTTCCACCGTCGCAGCACTAATTGAGGGCAGGCCGGCACGGATGTCTTCCAAAGTCCAACGGGAAGGCCCGCAGCGGAAAAGCCCATGCACATCCAAAAAACGACACATCCCGGCGGTTTTCTCGGCATCGACCAATGTCAGAAAGCGTGGGTTGCTCGCATCGGGAATGCGAATTGCGTAAAATTGAGTATAAAAACTTTCTTGTCCCTCCGCCTCATTTTCTTGGGTCAACAATGGCAAACCCAAAATCTGAAGGGCTTCGGCAGATTTCTCCCCGAATAGGCCAAAGATAGTCCAACCCCAAGTTTCGTCATCAATTTTCACATCGTCCCGAAGGATGTACATACGCAGCCGCTTTTTGACAGTTTCCAAGATTTCTGTCGGAAGCAGCAGATATATCTTGTCTTCGGCCCTTAACACGCGAAATACGGCAATTGCACGTCCCTTTGCGGTGCATAGGGCACCCAAAGAGGTTTGACCAGGCGGTAGCCCTAAGATGTCGCAGGTAGCCTGCCCTTGAAGAAATTTGGCCGCATCTTTGCCACTGACGGCTAGGATGCCCATTTCGGGCAGTGGGGAATACCAGTTTTCAATGCTCATAATTTTTGCAATGCGGCGATGCGCTCCTCCAAGGGCGGGTGGCTCATGAACAAGCGGCTTGCGCCACCGCTGTTTATGCAGAGGGCCGCCATTTCGTCCGGCAGGGGTTCAGGGTCGTGGGCGCGCTGCAATGCGCGCAAGGCACCGATCATTTTTTGCCGACCAGCCAGATGTGCCCCGCCAGCATCGGCGCGGAATTCGCGGTAACGTGAAAACCACATGACGATCATACTGGCCAGAATGGACAACACGATTTGCGCCACCATCTGGGTTATGAAATAACCCATCCCATAGCCGCGTTCGTTGCGCAACAAGACACGGTCCACGAAAAAACCGATGATCCTGGCGAAGAAGATCACGAAGGTGTTGACTACCCCTTGCAACAACCCTAAAGTCACCATATCCCCGTTTGCAACATGGCTGATTTCATGGCCCAGTACAGCTTCAACTTCGTCGGCGCTCATATGCTGCATCAAGCCAGTACTGACCGCCACCAAGGCGTTGTTTTTGCTGAAGCCTGTGGCAAATGCATTGGGGTCGGGAGATTCAAAGATGCCCACCTCCGGCATGCCAATGCCCGCCCCTAGTGCAAGCCTTCGCACACTTTCCAACAGCCATTGTTCGGTGGCGTTGGAAGGTTGCTCAATGACATAAACCCCCATCGAACTTTTCGCCATCCACTTCGACATCAGTAGGGAAATGAACGAGCCTGACATGCCGATGGCGGCAGAAAAGAGCAGTAGTGAATCCAGATTCAGGTTGACACCGTTCTGGTTCAGCATATCCCCCAGTCCGAGAAAACGGAATATGATGCTAATCAACAGCAATACCGCCGCGTTGGTGAGTAGGAACAATAAAATTCTCATGGATGCTTTTCCGTTTGTAATGGCATAATTGCTAACATATTGGCGATATAAATTTAAAAATCAAGTGGGGGAGATAAAAACCGACACGGTTTTAAAAACCGAGTCGGTTTGGCCCTGCAACATGAAGGAAAGCTTATGAAAAATTTTTATTTATTGGTGTTGTTGTCCAGCTTTGCAATTTCCGCCTGCGCAGACAAAGCTCCGGTGCAGTTGGATCAAATCAAACTGCCGCCAGGGTTTCATATCACTGTTTTTACCGATCAGACACCCGATGCCCGGTCGCTGGCCTTGGGCGATGATGGCACGGTCTATGTCGGCACCCAAGAGGACAAGGTATACGCCGTGCGTGACACGAACCACGATGGCAAGGCAGATTCAGTCCAGACTATCGCATCCAAGCTCAATTCGCCCAACGGCGTAGCGATCCTGCATGGCGACCTGTTCATTGCGGAAATCAACCGAATCGTGAGGCTCAAAGACATTTCCGCCCATTTGGATAGTCCACCTAAGCCGGAAGTTGTCTTTGACGGATACCCGGAAGACACGCACCACGGCTGGAAGTATCTACGGGTAGGGCCGGACGGCAAACTGTACGCAGCAGTTGGTGCGCCTTGCAATAGCTGTATCAGCGACAAGGAAATATACGCCAGCTTGACGCGACTAGACCCGGATGGCACGAATTTCGAGATTTTCGCCCGTGGCATACGCAACACCGTTGGTTTCGATTGGAATCCGCAAACCGGCGAACTTTTCTTCACCGACAATGGCCGAGACATGCTCGGCGACGATGTTCCACCGGAAGAGTTGAACAGCGCCCCCAAAGCCGGGATGCACTTCGGCTATCCCTACTGCCATGCAGGGGATATAGCTGACCCTGAATTCGGCAAGTTGAAAGACTGTTCCACATTTACCCCGCCGACTTGGAAATTTCCCGCCCATGTGACACCCTTGGGCTTGCGCTTCTACCGGGGCAAGCAGTTTCCCCCTGGCTACCAAGGTCAATTGTTTGTCGCCCAGCATGGTTCATGGAACCGTTCCAAGCCACAAGGCTACCGTGTGGCACTTGTCAAATTCAAGGACGGCAAACCGGTTGCCGACGAGGTGTTCGCCGACGGCTGGCTGCAAGCCAATGGCGACGTACTGGGCAGACCCGTGGATGTTCTTGAATTGGCGGATGGGTCTTTGTTAGTGTCCGACGATCTGCAAGGTGCGATTTACCGGATAACTTACCGGCCTTGAGTGAACAGCAATTCTCAGTTTGGCTAAAAACGCCGACATTTCAGCAGGGATGCAAGAATGAAACCACCAACACTGAAATGAATTATCCACAAAATCACGAACAATCACCTCGCCAAGCTGGTGCTTGGCGCTCCCAGAAGGAACGCCAAACACCAGCTTGGCCTTTGATGGGATGTTCTTTTTTGGATATCACCTAAGAAACTTGTTTGGGTGTTCGTGATTATTTTTTAGTGACCCTTAGGATGCGCAATCAATGCACAAACGCTTTTTAATGTACTCTGCCGTGGCCGCTTGTCTTGCAGTGGCCCTCGGTGCCTTCGCCGCGCATGGCCTCCGGGGTCGATTGGACGAACACTTGATGGAAGTCTTTCAGACGGGTGTCCGCTACCATTTCTTCCACGCCTTGGGGCTAGGATTGATTTCCTCGCTTGCCAAACAATACCCGCATTCGAGTAAGTTGTGCAGGGCTGGCTGGCTGATGCTGGCGGGGATTGTGGTTTTCTCCGGTAGCCTTTACCTTTTATGCCTTACCGGCCTGACATGGTTAGGCATGATCACCCCACTGGGGGGCTTGGCATTCATGGCGGCTTGGTTGCAGTTGGCTGCCTTCGCTTACTGGGATGCGGACTAGCGAGACCGACTCGGTTTTAAAAACCGAGTCGGTCTGTTTCATTTACAGCAATACCATTGTCACATTTTCATCATCTAGCCGTCATCGAAATGTAATCCCTTATACTTAAGCTTGTAACTCCGTAACCAAAAGGAGTCGCGCCATGAATCTCATGCAGACCATACAAAGTTTTGACGTATCCATTTTTACTTGGGTCATGCAACGCAAATCGCAAAAATTTCTCGTCCGTTGCGCCCGTGGCATCTCCGCCACAGGCAACGGGCCTTTATATTTACTTGTGGCGTGTATCCTGTTTTGGATGGGAGGGCCAGATGAAATGCGCTTGTTGACTTGCATGGCTTTGGCCTTGCTGATCGAGCGCCCTTTATATGTCATTATCAAAAATGCCTGTAAGCGGGACCGGCCCCCGGTTGCGTTGAATATCAAAAGTTTTATCATACCGTCTGACCGTTTCAGCTTCCCTTCCGGCCATACCTCCGCTGCTTTCTTAATGGCGACCCTTTGGGGCTGGTATTTTCCCTTCCTGCTACCGACCTTATTGACTTGGGCTGTGATGGTGGGCATGGCGCGGGTGATACTTGGTGTACATTTCCCCACCGATACCTTGATAGGGGCGCTAATGGGTGTTTGCTCCGCACTGGCGGGCATGTGGATGGTGTTAGCGTGAAGGTTTTTTATGGCGTTCAGGCTACAGGCAACGGACACATCACACGCGCCCGTGCGATGGCACCAAAACTTAAACAGGCGGGCATTGATGTTACATGGATGTTTACCGGACGCCCTTGGGAACAACTTTTTGAGATGGAAGTTTTTGGCGACTATGAGTGGCGTACAGGGCTGACATTCGCCACCAAAGCCGGACATGTCCAATACCTCCAAACGGTTTTGGAAAACCCTCTCGCAAGATTCGTCCGCGATGTAAAAAACTTGGACTTAAGCGGGTACGACCTAGTCGTGTGCGATTTTGAGCCGGTCACTGCTTGGGCCGCCAAGCTGCAAGGCATCAAAACGATAGGCATAGGCCATCAATATGCATTTTGTTACGACATCCCGAAAGCAGGTGCGGACTTTCTAGGTGAAAAAGTGCTTCACTATTTTGCACCTGTCAGTGTGGGCTTGGGTGTGCATTGGAATCATTTCCACCATCCAATCCTGCCCCCGATTATTGAGCAGGAAATGATAAGTTCACCAGTCGAGCCCGATAAGGTGATCGTCTATCTTCCGTTTGAGGATGTGAACCAAGTCATCCGCCTGCTAAAGCAGTTTGAAAGCCATCAATTTTACGTCTATAGCCCGACACCCCCGACAAAAACCCACGAACATCCCGCCAATGTCCATGTCAGGCAGCTTTCCCGCGCCGGTTTCCAGAAGGATTTTGCAGATTCTTCCGCCGTGATCTGCAACGCCGGTTTTGAGTTAGCCAGTGAGGCGCTGCAAACCGGCAAGAAAATCCTTGTCAAACCCCTGCGCGGTCAGATGGAGCAAGTATCCAATGCCTTGGCGTTGGAGCTACTGCAACTGGGTCAAGTGATGCAATCCCTGGACTCGGCTTCCATCTCCACTTGGCTGGAGCAAAGCCGCGCCATCCAAGTGCGATACCCAGATTCGGCACAGGCAATTGTCGATTGGCTGCTGCAAGGCGATTTGCGGCTCGACCAGGCTTGGGTGGATGGAATTTGGGCTGAAACCGTCCAAATCACACTTTAATTCCCTTCATAATCTATTTTTACTAACATTGCTAAATTTATGGCCGGTCAAAATCTCAAGGGTTTGCCTCGTATCAATGCCGCTTTTTTCAATTCGTTGAAAGGGTTCAAAGCCACTTGGGTACATGAAGAGGCATTCCGCCAGGAAGTATTGCTTAGCATCGTCGCTGCCCCTTTGGGATTCTGGCTAGGCCAAACCGGTGTGGAAAAGGCGCTGCTATTGGGAAGTCTGCTGTTGGTACTGATTGTCGAACTGATCAACACAGGCATTGAAGTGGCGATTGATCGCATCAGTTTTGAACGTCACGAACTCTCCGGACGAGCCAAAGACATCGGTTCCGCTGCCGTTTTAACCTCGTTAATGTTGGCTGTGGTGGTTTGGGTCCTAGTCTTGCTGCCGCATTATTTTTAATCCCTAGGCATGCAGACCGGCTCGGTTTTTAAAGCCGAGTCGGTTTTTTTTGGGTTCGGCCTATTTGGGAATCTCCGCCTAATTTGCTATTATCCGCAGTTATCCATAGCCTGTTTATCCTATATGACCGGAGCGTTCCCCTGGCGTGAAAACAACCTACGCATTGCTGGTTGCCCTGTGTTCATTTTTTCTGGCCTGGTCCATCACCTATGCCGGACCTAATGCCGATGAATTGGCAAAAACCCTTAATGATGAATGGGAGGTGATTTTCTATACACTGCCCAGCGACCAGCAAGCGGAGCGTTTCAAGGCACTTTTGCCGCGTATCAGGGAATTCAAGGCAAAATACCCCTACCGCGCCGAACCGCTAGTCATTGAGGCCGTCACTCAATGTACCTTGGTGGCTGCCGAATGGAGCTTTGGCGCTTTAAGCGATATTGAAAATGCCAAGGACTTGTTATTAAAAGCCATCGACATCGACCCCAAAGCCATGGAAGCGGCGGCCTATATCGCCTTGGGTAACTTGTATTACCGCCTACCCGGCTGGCCTATTTCGTTCGGCGACGAAGACTTGGCCAGGCAATACTTGGAATCGGCAGTAAAGCTATACCCTGACGAGGTTGATACCAATTATTTCTTAGGTGACTACTGGCTGGGCGAGGAGGAGTATGACAAGGCGCTGCTTTATCTGGAAAAAGCGGAAAAGGCTAAGATTCGCCCAGAACATGAATTATCTGACAGGCACACTATGGCAGAAACACTCAAAGCCCTTGATTCCGCAAGAAAAAGGGAAAATGGCAGGGACAGTTTCTTCGCAGATATTGTGCCTTCGTTTTTCAAACAATAGACTTTATCAGAAACCTTCCACAGTAGGGGCGGGTTCCAAACCCGCCCATCAAACCATAAGGCAACAAGGGCAGGATTGGAACCCACCCCTACGATGATTGTACAATTGCAGTGGAGTAGTGTTATGCATCCATACTGCCACTGCCTTTCTTCCCTCCCATCCGCTTGCCGAAAATGCCAAACAACGCGGCGGCGGCAATGGCGATGATTTTGCCGAATTTGGCGATGAAAACCGAAACCAGTGCAAACAATCCGAACTTTTTGGCAACCAAAGCCCCGCCCACCAAGGCCGCCAGGCCAAATCCGGCGGCAGGGTCGGTATCTGCATTAAAGTCTTCGTAACGCTTGCCTTGGTTGAATTCCAGCGATGCCAACAGACTTTTTGCAATGGGTTTACGCTGTTCCAACTCTTTACTGCCGGTCACCAAGTTAAAGTTGACAAAGCCCTCGCGTCCCAAGGCATACGTGTTGTAGTTGACGCTTAGCGGATCGTCTGCGGGCGCGCCATGGCTGCTGACGGTCAATGCCCATACTAGGCGATGATTGATGTCATCGTAATTGGGTGGCTCGGCCCAACCCACTACATCCAGTTCAGGTATGCCACGGCTGGCGCGGGACTTATTGGTTTCATCCGCGCCTTCTTTGATGCTCTTGAGCATATCATCGACATTCCAGCTTTTCGCATCGTTATCTCTGATATACCCGGATTTCTGAAAGGCGAGCGCAGCAGCCCAGTTCGCATCGACCCCTTCGGGTAAGATCAACCCCAAAAAGTTTTCATCCACCCGGTTACCCATGGCTGTCATGAACTTTGCCGCCGCAGGATTGGGAACATAGGCGTAACCATTTGGCAAATGCAAAACAGCTTGGTCCAGAAGAGGGATATCCAAAGGGCCTTTCTGCTGCGCATCCTTCATGCCTTGGGAGGCGGCCTCAAGCTCGCGCTGAAAAACTTCCTCGCTGTTGATGCTATCATTGGCTATGCCTTCAGCAGTGACAATAGGCGACGACAAGATAATCAGGACAGGCAAAAACAAAATTCGTAAAATGGTTAAGAGCATATTTTTATCCTTAAAGTTTGCTTTTCACTGCCGTATAAATTTCTGCAGTGGAAATTTCGTTGTCGACCAAAAGTGTGTTAATTTGGTCCAGTCGCTCTTGGGCGAAGGTCTCGTCTTTGATGGCTCCGATATTGACGTAGACATTCAAAGCCGCACTTTTCAGTGAGGCGTAACCGGCCAGAGCAGCCACACCCGCATCGCTGGCAACATTTTTGTTGCCTTTTTCAGCGACAATCCGGCTCAGTTCGATCACCTCCGAACTGGCTTTGGCACAGCTTAGTGGGATGTCAGTGGCGGTTTTCAAAGCAAGCTGAATCGCGTTGTCTCGTGTCTGCTTGTCTTCTTCGGTGATTTTTGGCATTCCATAGGCTTCCATGACTTGATTAAATGCGTCCACATCGGCGCGGATCATATCGGTCAACTGTGTCCTAAGCGATTCGGATTTTTCCAAAACAGCTTTGATTTCATCCTCCACCGACACGTAATTTTTTTTGCCCAAGGTTAGATTGCACACCATGCTGACTAGGGCCGCCCCCATGGCACCTATGATGGCTGCGGCACTTCCGCCGCCCGGCGTCGGTGCCTTGCTGGCGAGTTCATCAAGAAACTGTTGTATCGGCTTGTCTTTTATCATGCTTTGGTTCTCCTGATTGGCCTGCAAATGCATTAAAATAGCCGTATGATTATAAAGCACCCTTCAAACGAGAGCCAAAACTTCTCAATGACAGGAAAAACGATGAAAAAGCTATTATTCCAGTTCGATACCGACCCCCATCCATCGGTGTTTGACAGCGTGGTTGCCTATGACGGCGGCGCTGACCATGTCATCGGCCACGGCGGATTGACACCGGAAAATGTCGGGGCGATGATCGAGGGGGCCATTTTCACCCGCGCTCCCAAGGACAAAAAAAATACTGCCATTTTCGTCGGCGGCAGCAATATGGCAGCGGGGCAGGCGCTGTTAGTTTCCATCCAGAGTCGGTTTTTTGCCAATTTCCGTGTCTCCGTGATGCTAGACAGCAATGGCAGCAATACCACGGCAGCGGCGGCTGTCGCCAAACTGGCAGCAAGCAGGGCCATCGCCGGAAAAAAAGCCGTGGTATTGGCCGGTACGGGTCCGGTGGGGCAGCGAGCAGCGATTTTACTGGCCATGGAAGGCGCATCCGAAGTCATCGTCACCTCGCGCCAGTTAGCCCAAGCCGAAAAGGCATGTGCCGACATGAAAGCACGGTTTGGCATCGAATTGACACCCGCCGCCGCTGCCGATTTGGAGGCACGAGCCAAGATCATCGAAGGGGCTAACATCGTCTTTTCCACCGGTGCGGCAGGGATAGAGTTGCTAAAAGAAGAGCATTGGCGGGACAACCCGTCACTGGAATTGATCGCTGATGCCAACACTACCCCACCCCTAGGAATAGGAGGCATAGACTTGATGGACCGTGGAACCATTCGCCACGGCAAGATTGTCTGGGGGGCTTTGGGTTTCGGCAACCTCAAGCTGGCACTGCAACGTGCCTGCATCGCCCGCTTGTTTGAGCAGAACGATTTGATACTTGATGCCGAAGAAATTTTTAAAACTGCCAAAGAAATGGCCTAAACCGTTGGAGAACTTCATGTCCGAATACAAGAAATACTTTTGTGTCATCTGTGGTTATATCTATGACGAAGAATCGGGCGACCCCGATTCCAATTTGCCTCCTGGAACCCGTTGGGAAGACATCCCTGACAATTGGGTTTGCCCGGATTGCGGTGCCAGCAAGGAAGATTTCGATTTGCTCGCCGATTAATAAGGCCAATCCATGACCATGCAGATTGCCATTGTTGGATCAGGAATCGCAGGCGTTACCTTTGCCGAAGAAATCCACAAACTTGACCGGCAACTGCATGTCACCCTGCTAACACGGGAAACCTGCGGCTATTATTCTAGGCCCTTGCTTTCCCATTGCTTCAGCCGGACCGACATCGAAACCAAAATCGTGCTTAAATCATTCGATGCCTTGGCCGCCAGTGGCATCGCAGTGGAAAGCGGGGCCGAAGTTTCGCAATTGGACCGTTCTGCGAAAACCTTGCGATTTCACAAGGGCGGGGAAGAAAAATCTTTGGGCTACGACAAGCTGGTATTGGCGACAGGGTCGGATGCCTTAGTCCCTCCACCCTTCCATTCCCAAGCAGGTCTATTCCATGTGTTGAATAGCTTTGACGACCTTGTCGCCCTGCGCCGCTTGCGTGAAAAAATCATCACCCAACATTCGCGCCCACGCTGGGCGGTAATAGGCGGCGGATTGATCGGCTGCGAAGTCTCTGTGGATTTGGCCAAGGCCGGGGACAGCGTTGTATTGTTTCATGCCTTGCCCCGCTTGATGGAAAGGCAATTGACCGAGGAGGATTCCGCCACTTTGCTCGCCTTGTTGTGGGAAACGATTGGGGTTGAGGTTTTACTGGATCAAGCCGTGCAAGGCTTCTCAGGCGTGGAAACGGACCTGTCTGTCAGCCTAGCCAGTGACACCATGCAAGGCTTTCATGGCATTATTGTCGCCTGTGGTTTCCGTCCCCGGACTGAACTCGCGCAGGCGGCGGGTTTGCAAACCCGGCGGGGCATCTTAGTTGATGAATACCTCGCCACCTCCGACCCGGATATTTTTGCCATCGGTGATTCCGCCGAATTGCCGGACGGCAAACTCTACGCCTATGTCACCCCGGTACGCAGCCAAGCCCTATGGCTGGCGAAACATTTGTCCGGGCAGGGGGCGGGTGCTTGGCAAATTCCGGTTTTCAAGCCGAAAGCCAAGGTGCCGGGGTTTGAGGCGGCAATGCCTTATTTGTTTTAAAACAGAGTACGAACTCTTCACGGAGACACCCATGAACCAACCCGCACTCGCCCAAACCCTGCTTTCTCATGAGGACTACTTGGCTATGGAATTGACTAGCCAAGTCAAGCATGAATATGTCGCTGGCAATATTTATGCAATGACCGGGACTAGCGATATCCACAATATCATCAGCCTGAACATCGCTTCGATATTGCGCAACCATCTGAAAGGCTCGCCTTGCCGGGTATTCATGGCCGACGTTAAAGTCAAGTTGGATCAATCCGATGCCTACTATTACCCGGATGTGATGGTTTCTTGCGAAAAATCACCCAACCCGTATTTCCGCGAGCAGCCGAGTTTGATTGTCGAAGTCTTGTCTCCCACCACCGCCAAATTCGATGCCGGAGACAAACGGCGCGATTACCAGTCCTTACCGAGTTTGCAGGAATATGTGCTGGCTGCAACTGATTGCATGGACGTGCGGGTCTGGCGGCGGGAAGAATCCGATTGGAAAGTGACGATATACACCGACGGCATGATGATTCCGTTGTCTTCCGTTGGGTTGGAGATTCCGATAGAGCAGATATATGAAGATATTTGGGTTTAGACTTTATCGGAAACCTTCCGCTAATGCAGCAACGGAGAGGGTCATTAAGTAGGTTTCCGATAAAGTCTACTCTTCAAAATATCCATGATTACATCGCAAAGGATTCTCGATTTTTTGCGTTTTTGCTTGTTCTTAAGCTCCGGCTTGGGAATGCGGTCTTTGAAGCTTCAGCTTCCCGAAGATCGACCAAGCGGGAGCTTGCAAGATAAGGGTTCCCAAGCCGGAGTACTCGCCGTAATACACAAGTCAGGGAAAGCCGGAAAAGCCGTCATTTCGGCAGGGATGCCGAAATCCAGGCCATGGACGGTAATCGGTAGGTTGTGCAATTGCTTGATTCAGGAGACTTGCCATCCCGTAGTTTCATGTCCGCAGTTGCAGGGACATCTGTCGTGGCCCCGAGTTTGCCATCCTTGGACGCTGGATTTCGGCATCCATGCCGAAAAGACGGGACTTCAACATTTGTGTATAACGGCGAGAGCCGGAGCTTGGGATCGAGCATCAAGGAAATTATTTAGACCCTATCTTAAGCCTTTTCTCTTAACGTTGCGCCTTTGCGTGAGGCAAAAAGGATTCATCCGCAGACTACGAAACCAAGAGGTAAGGCAAATAAAAAGAAAGTCTCACGCAACGGCGCAACGTAAAAAGCAGTTCTTTGCCGTGACAGCAATTCTCATTTTGGCATGAAGGCGCATTTTTGATGGACTAGACGGTCAAACCGAGTCGGTCTCGACGGTGTATCGTAAACTTTGGTACTGCCTCCAAGACCGACTCGGTTTTTCTCTCCCTTCGGCTTACGCCAAACTAAAAATTTCTGAGCTTCAACCAGCTACGCGGGTGGGCTTGGACTTTGTGCATGCATGGTTTCTATCGCCAGTGCGCGGGCTTCCATCGCCTCGGCTTCGGCGACGCGATCAAGCTTTCTGAGTAACTGATGTTACGCAACCGCGTAGGCCGTAGCCCGGATGGAGCCGCTTGCGGCGTAATCCGGGAGAACGTGGACATACCCGGATTGCGCCGCAAGCGGCTCCATCCGGGCTACAATGCCGAAATACAATTGTACGCTGCGTAACATCAGTGAGTAATTCCGTATAATTTCTAAGCCCCGTCGCCAAGTTGGGGTGGTTGGGCCCTAGAGCCTTTTCCATAATTGCCAGCGACCTTTGGTAAAACGGATCGGCCTGTGTATACTGACCTAGTGCTTGATACAACTCCGCGAGGTTGTTGAAGCTATTCGCCACATCGGGATGCTCGGATCCGCATACTCGCTCCCTATCCGCCAATAGGTCCAAGGAAAAAGCCAAGGCTTCGCCATAGCGTCCTGCCGCTTGCAAAGCAGATGCATGATTTCCCCGCAAAGTCAGTGTATTGGGAGTATCCGGCCCGAAAAAACGATGGGACATCTGCATAGCACGACGAAATAATCGTACAGCCAGTTGGTAATGGCCTTGGTCATAATATTGCCTCGCAAGTTCGGCTATGCTGGTGATACTATCCGCATCCTTGCCAACCTGCAAAAAATCTTCCGCCTCTTCCCATAGCGCATCTGAAGCTGGCAGATTGCCGGTTGCATATTTTCCCTCCGCCGCCACCGCCAGTATCTCGGCGAGGAACAAGCCCGTCGCTTCATCGCTGGGGTGCAGCAGCACCGCCAAACGTGCCAAGCGTTCCGCCTCGGCAAAATGCTGGTTGCCGTAATCCGACACTAGCGAAAAATGATGCGCGGCCAAATCTAGGCAACAGGCACTCAACGGCTCGCGCACGGTTTTAAAGCCTTCCCGCAAGCAGCGGATGGCGCGTTCTTCGTTGCCGTTCTCGCGTTCCTTCGCGGCCTGCCGCAGCCACTGCTCGGGGAATTGGGATTCCAACCCGGCGATGGCTTCATCCTTTTTCTTGAGTTCCCGTTGCAAAGCCTTAATTTGTTCTTGGAGGTAATCGTTGAATTCTTGCAGTTTGTGCAGTTGTACGCGCTTTAGCCGAAATTGATAGGTCACATACTTCAGCATCCCGGCAATGGGGACGATGACGCCAAACACCGCAGCCAATTGCTCAATGGGTACATGAAACTGTTGCCATGAGTTTTGCAGAAAATCGAAAAGGCCATCCAACATGACATCAGTCCAGACCTAAGCGTCTGAATGCGCCGAAGGTACTGACCATATTTTTCTCCTCTTTGGAAAGAGCCGATGCCACGGCAGCAATGCCGCCGTCACTGGTTTGGTCCAGTTCTTCGTTGATGAAATCGGCAAGCAAATGCAGCGAGGCTTGGTTTTCGTTGACGGCGTTCTCGTAACTGTCCAGTTCGCTTTTGTCGGGGATTAACTGGGAAAAAGGGACACGGATAAACGCCGTGGTGTCCTCGCGTGGCCGGTCTGGACCCGAGTCTAGCACACGAGCAATGCTATTGGCGGATGCTGTCCTGTCCCCCAAGCAGTCTGGCGCACCCAAGGACCACTTTTCGATCAAGTATTTCAGCACGCTGGTATGGTCGAATGGGGTGTGTTCCACCCCACGGTTGACCCAGGGCGAAACCAAGATGGCAGGAACCCGCACACCAAGCCGGTCGAATACCCATTCGTCCCCTGGCTTGGGCGGTGCGGGTGGAACCGCCGAGGGCGGAGGGACGTGGTCGTAAAACCCGCCGTGCTCGTCAAACACCACCACCAAAAGCGTCGATTGCCACAACGCCGGGTTGGACCGCAAGGCGTTATAGGTGTCCGCAATCAGCTTTTCCCCCTTCATGATATTATGCGGAGGATGGTCGTCGTTCTGGTCGGTGCCGAAATATTTTGGCTCGATGAAAGAAAATTGAGGGAAATCGCCCGTATTCTTGTATCGAGCGGCCAGTTTGAAAAAGTCGTCACCACAATCCATCTTCCGATAATTCGCCACGTTTTGTGGTCGCCGTTGGCGGGTCATGACTAATGATGAGGGGATATCGTAGTAAAACACATTCCATGAAACATTCTGCGCATCGAGCAAGTCGAAAATCGTTGTTTGGTTCTGCTGGAAGTAGGCTTTAGGGTTCAGTTCACCCACCCCGGAGGGCATGGTGACGATGCCAGACGAAGTGCCGGAAAGGGCAAAGAAACGGTTCGGCCAAGTCGGCCCCGGCAGCGAGGAAAACCAGCGGTCGCAAACGGTGAAATCACGAGCCAAGGCATGCAGGGCGGGGAGGTGATCCAAGCGGTAATAGCGCATGATATCTTGGATATCCTCTGAATTGATCCCTTCGTGCTTATAGGTTTCAAAGAAGTCGAGGACGAACCCCTTGTTGCCGTCTGCCAGTTGGCGCATGACATTGACGTGTTCGTGCATTGGGTCGAAGCGCACACAATTTGCCGTTGTTTCTGTCTGGTAAACCGGGGAATCGTTTGAATCGACGGGGTTCCAGTTCGGTGGGCCATCCGGATTCACGCCGTCAATATCCGGGTTGACGGATTGCAAGGCTCCCAACATGTGGTCGAAAGAGCGGTTTTCCATCATCAGTAACACAACATGCTGGATCGGATCGTTCATAATGTTTTCTCGTCAGTGGCAGTTTTACCCGTGAGGGATACCTGATTAGGAAGATGCTTCAGCTATTCCGTCATTCCGGCATGGATCGCCGGAATCCAGATTGCAGGGATGCCCCAAACCACACCGTCCATGGAGCCTAGGTTCCGGCGATCCATGCCGGAACGACGACGTTTTGGGTTTAGCTGAAACAGCTTCCTAATCAGGCGGGAATATTTGCACAAGGGCCATGCGAAGGCAACAAGAATCAATGAGTGCTTGTCACCTAGCACGGCTTTGATTATATTTCCAATGACAAATACGGCAAAATTCAGCAACCATGACTTTTGAAGAATTCCACTACCATATCCCTTGGCGGGCACTCGGTAGCCATCCCGGCCACCACACTGGAGTGCAGTCCGGCGGCGGTTTCGAGTTTCAAGGGCTGGTGCCTTTCACCAGTCAACCCGACCCGCGCTATTTGGACATTCGCGCCATGATTGCCGATCCCATGCAACAATTGATGGTAAAGAGTTTCCGCCAACGCGCAACGATTCCGGTTTATCTGCTGGCCGACCTGTCTGCTTCGATGGGTTTTGTTGGCAAAGCCGCCAAGACTGGCTTGTTGGCCGAGCTCGCGACCGCAGTGGCTTGGTCTGCCTGGCGCACAGGCGACCCGTTTGGCCTTTATGCCTGCGATAGTCAAATCCGTCTGGACTTAAGCCTGCCTCTGCGCTTATACAAAGGCATGGTCAGTGGGCTGTCCGAACGATTACGAGCGTTTCATCCCAAGTCTAATAATGCATTGGGATTGTTGGAAGCCGCCACGTTATTGGGTCGACAACGGTCTTTGGTGTTCTTGGTTTCCGATTTTCATTTTCCTTTAAGTCAGATGGAGGAATTATTCAACAGCTTAGTCCGTCATGACGTGGTGCCTGTGGTGTTGTGGGACAGTGGCGAATACGAGAACCTGCCGCGCTTTGGTTGGGCGGAAGTGCAAGACCCGGAAACCGGTCAGCGCCGCCGCCTATTCCTTCGGCCAGGTTTGTTGCAACGTATTCGGGAACGATTTGCCGAACGCAAGGAGGAACTGACGCAGATTTGTGTACGCCATGGTCGTGAGCCGTTTTTTCTGGTTGACCGGTTTGACCCGGACGCGATGACGCGGTATTTTTATCAATGAAAAATCCATTCGGAATTGCCCTAGGTTTTGCCTTGTTTTTTCATTCCCTCGCCGAAGCTTCTTCCCCGATCCATTCTATTGAAATCTCTTCCCCGCGCGATTACGGCATTGTGATGGGAGATACCCTGGCTGGGGTGATTCGGGTGGAGACAGAAACAGGCTATCACTTGGAAACCGCATCAATTCCCCAACCGGGAAGTGCCGTCAATGATTTCTTGGAAATTCGTGAAATTCACAGTGACAAGCAAGAGTTAGGCAATGAAACCCTTTATCGCATCATCCTAATCTATCAAGTTTTCAAAGGGGTCCGTGAGGCGGAAACACTCACCGTCCCTGCGCTGCCCCTGCGCTTTGAGCGCAACGGTCAGAGCGTTGAAACGATTGCCCCTGCTTGGAATTTTACCCTTACGCCCATCATCCCGACCAATGTGCCGGATGAAGCAGTGGTCTTGCGTGGCGAACTGCCGCCGCCGTACTACTCGGGCATCAACCATTGGCGATGGCTGGCGGCTTGCCTGTCAGGTCTCTGCGGACTCGGGGCTTATGCGGCTTGGCGTTTCGGTTTGCCTCCCTTCCGCCGCAATGTCCCACCCTTTGCACGGGCGGCTTCGGATTTAAAAAAGTTGGGTAAGAAGCCTGCAACACAGGAAAATTATCGGCAAGGTGCAAAACTATTGCACGATGCCCTCAACGAAGCCGCAGGCCATACCCTTTTACCCGGACAGCTTTGGCGCTTCTTGGAAGCCCATCCCGAATACCAAGGTTCCACTGCTGATTTGGAGCGGTTTTTTATGGATTCCGAGCGGGTTTTCTATGCAATTGGCACTGTGCCTCCTGTTGATTTTTCGTTATCCAAGCTTGAAGGCTTATGCCGTAAACTGGCTAGCGCATGGGGCGAAAAGCGATGAGCTTTGCCTTTGCGCATCCTTGGGCATTGTTGCTTGCCCTGCTGGCTATCATCCCCCTCTATAAGAGCGGACAGAAAATGCTGACCTATTCCTGCCTTGCATTGCTCCCAGAAGACAATCTATCACTATGGATAGACCGGGGTTTGCGGTTTTTGGCGGGGTTGGCCGCGCTGCTATTGGCCCTGGGCATCGCAGAACCCTATTTGCGCGAGCAATGGGTTGAGAAGACCGGCACAGGTGCGCACATCGTACTGCTTGTGGACCGCAGCAGTAGCATGAACGAAAACTTCTCCGGCACCTATCTCGGCGGGACGGCCCATGAATCCAAAAGTGCCTTGGCATCCAAGCTAATGGTCGAATTTATTGACCGCCGGAAGCACGACTTCTTTGCCCTGGTCGCTTTCAGTGCCACCCCGATTTATGTGCTGCCCCTGACCCAAGACCATGAGGCTGTCCGTTCAGCAGTGCTGGCCTTGGGCGGACGGGGGCATGGCATCACCAACATCGCGCCGGGTTTGGCGATGGCCTTGGGGCATTTCAGCGGCCAGCCAGTCACGGGGTCGCGGATTGTGCTGTTGGTGTCCGATGGCGCAGCACGGATGGAACCCGAAATTGCCGAGGCGCTACGCCAACAATTCCAAGACAACCAAACCGCCTTGTATTGGATTTACCTGCGCAACCCAAAAGGTGGAAAATTGACCGAGGCGCCTAAAAACCCCAATGAAAGCACCACCCCGGAATACTATCTGCATCAGTATTTCCATTCCCTAGGTGTTCCCTATCAAGCTTTCGAGGCGGATAATACTAAAGCCTTGCAAGAAGCTATCGCCAAGGTGGAATCGCTAGAGAACCGTCCTCTGACTTACCGGGAAAAACTGCCGCGACAAGATTTGTCAGGGCTTTGTTATGGTTCGGCCTTAATTTGCTGGATAGGGTTGCTTGCTTTTCAGTCCTTGGAGGTCAAGGCATGGAACATCTGAAACGAAGAATATCTATGGGCTGGTTTTATTTTTTGGCGGTCTTGGCTTTAGGCGGGGCGACATACCAGGGGTACTTGCTCTATCGGCTGGCAGCGCTGAACCAGGCTATAGCCAATCCTGACTTGGTGGAAGTTGATGAAAATACCCTTGATGCCTTAGTGTTTTCAAAAGCCATGCATCTCGATCATACAGGCAACTCGATTGAGGCCAGCCGACTTTACGCCCGTCTGCGTAATAGCCAAGACCGTGACTTGCGAACAAGGGCTTTCCACAATCTTGGCGCGATTTATCTGCGCGATGGTGCGAAACACTGGAATGAACGGGGAGTCTTGGATTACGCCTATGTCAGTAGCCAAGTCGAGTTGGCGAAGGAAAATTTCCGCGAAGCCCTGCGACTGGACCCAGGCGACTGGGATGCGCGTTTTAACTTGGAATATGCTTGGCGTATTACTCCGCCACCTAAGGAAAGGCCCAAATCCGATTTCAAAGCGACCAAACCCAGCGTCTATTCAACACTGCCGGGGTTGCCGGGAGGTGGGCCTTGAACAGGGTTTAGCCGTACAGTGGCGATTAAAAGTGATGCAGGAGTGCAAGGCTTGCCTTGCGAGGGCATGTGCAGACAAGGCAAGCCTTGTACTCCCTGCATTATTCAAATACCGCCCGATTCGTACAATATCTTCGCCAATATCGTGCGAGACCACCTATTTTGGCACAGAACCGCCGATCTAAAGGCCAAGCTGGTGCTTGGCGCTCCCAATGGGAACGCCAAGCACCAGCTTGGCAAGGGGATTGGCGAAGGTTTTGTTCGTAAGCATCAGTTTTAATCGCACCCCAGTTTGAACAAAAATGAGAATTTGCCTTTATCTAAGTTGGCGTTTCTGGTCCTTGTTCGGTGCCGCTGTCTTGCTGTCCCTATGCATTGCGCACCCGACCTTGCCCATGCAGCGTCCAGTGTTTCGCTACTTGTTTGTCATTGATATCACCCAAAGCATGAACGCTAGGGATTATCACCAAGATGGGTTTCCAGCCGACCGGCTGGGTTTCGTCAAGGCATCCATCCGGCAAGCGTTAGACAAACTGCCTTGCGGCTCGGAAGTGGGGCTGGGATTGTTCACCACGCGCAACAGCCAAGTGATGTTTGAGCCTTTGGAAATCTGTGGGCACTTCCCGCTGATAGCCGACGTGCTGGATCATATCGACTGGCGCATGGCCTGGGCCGCCGACAGCCATATCGCCCGTGGTCTCTATACCGGCTTGCGCGAGGCTGCGGCACTTGGTGCAAACACCCGGCTAGTTTTTTTCAGCGACGGTCAGCAATTCCCCCCCGAGCCAGATTTTCCTCCGTTCGACGGACAGCCGGGGGCGGTGGGCGGGCTTATCGTCGGGGTCGGAGGCACTCAGCCCGTGCCAATTCCTCGTTTAGACAAGGAAAACCGGCCCATGGGATTTTGGGAGACTATGGACTTGCGCGACTATCTGCCGCCTTCGGCCTTGCCGAAGGACGGTGCAAACTTTTATCTTTCCCGCCTCGACGTGCAATCCTTGACTCGCTTGGCTACCATCACGGGCTTAAGCTATGTCCAATTGGAAACCCCTGAGAATCTTGCCCGGACACTGCTGGCCCGAAACTTGGCGGCTGAACGCACCGTCAAGGTTGATATTCGCTGGATTTTGGGTTCACTGACGTTATTATTGCTTTTAATTACCCGCTTAAATTTTTCTCCCATTGGGAAAAAAATTTAATAAAGAAGTCAAATACAGCATTTTTAATATCAGAGAGTTACTTTTACAGCGTTTTTAATGTTGATTGATTACTTTGTTTTTCATTGGCGGCAAAGGGTTGCCGCCCTACAATCCTTGATGTGCAGTAGGTCGGCAACCCTTTGCCGACATGGACGAACATTATGTAAGTAACAAATAGATATAGAAAACGCTGTAAATACAAACCGGAACTCCTTGCGCTGTATTAGCATCTAGGCCGTCCAGATTAGGAAGATGTTTCAGCAAAACCCAGAACGTCGTCGTTCCGGCATGGATCGCCGGAACCTAGGCTCCATGGACGGCGGGGCTTTGGGCATCCATGCAATCTGAATTCTGGCGGTCCATGCCGGAATAGCTGAAGAATCCTCCTAATCAGGTACATTTATGAAAAGAGTATGTGAGTGGGGAGAAATAATTATGTACAGCGTTTTCATCTTTAAAATATCCCTAATAAAGGATATTCAGTTAACGCTTCAAGTTAACTGAATTTCTTGCCCTTTCATGCAGGTTATCAAGTAACTCTTTGATGCTGAAAACGCTGTAGGACTACAAAATAACGGGTCTTCATGGTGTATAACGATGAGAACTGGGAACTTAGGTGATTTCCGATAATGAATCCACCAACACCGAAAAGAATTGTGCATGAAAATCACGAACAATTCCTCCGCAATTATCCTTGCCAAGCTGGGGCTTGGCGTTCCTTCTGGGAGCGGCAAGCCCCAGCTTGGCCTTTGGTGGGATGTTCTTTCTTGGAAATCACCTTAGCAACCCGTTTAAAACAGCCTCACCGAGTATACAGGTGATACCCTACTCCCCCTGCCTGTTTATTGCGATGACTTTTCCAATTTTCAGGTAGTCGGTCCAGCAGTTTATCCTTTTCAGCTTCTATATAAATACGGGCATGGGGAGCAAGCCAGCCTTTTTCCTCCAATAGACGGCAACATGGCTCGACTAGACCTTGCTCAAAAGGCGGGTCGATAAAAACCACATCAAAGGCTTCGCTTGGGCCTGCCAGAAAACGGGCAATATCCATAGTCACGATTTGTACCGTTAGGGCATTTAGCAGGGCACAGTTTTGTTTTAGCGCAAAGCAGGCTTCAGGATTACGCTCCACTTGCACCACCCGTTTTGCCCCACGGGAGGCGGCTTCAAAGCCTAGCACACCGCTGCCGGCGTAAAGGTTGAGGCAAACCAAGCCATCAAGTTCTTGGCCCAGCCAATTGAATAGCGTCTCACGCACCCGATCCGGGGTCGGGCGTAACCCCGGTGAATCGGGAAAGCGGATTTTCCGGCTGCGCCAAGTTCCGCCGATGATGCGAACCTCATTTTTCATGCGGGGCATCCGCACCAACTAGCACGGTTTGCAATTTGTCGGGGTCGATGCGCGCTTTGAACGCCTTTTGTATCGCTTGCGGTGTCACAGCTTCAACCTTGCCAGTGAAGGTGTCCAGATAATCCAGCGGTAGCCCATAAAAGGCGATGGAAGCCACTTGATCGACCAGTTTCTGGTTGCTGTCCAAGCGCATAGCGAACCCACCGGTGATGTTTTTCTTCGACGCTTCCAATTCCTTGGGGGTTGGGCCGGCAATGATGAAATCACGCAGGGTTTTTTGCATGACGTTTAAAGCCTCATCGGATTGGCCTTTCTTGGTTTGCAACCCCATCAAGAATGGGCCAAGCTCCCGGAATGGGTAAAAATAGCTGAAGGCACTATAGGATAGCCCACGCTTTTCCCTAACTTCCTCGGAGATTTTCGACACCAAGCCGCTACCGCCCAGAATATGGTTGCCCATATAAAGCGGAAAATAGTCTGGATCGACCGCTTTAATGCCGGGTACCCCGGAATAGACGTGGGTTTGTGCGGACGGGAAGAATTTGCGCTCGGTTTTACTGGCCGAAGGTTGGTCCACTGCTGGCAGTGCCGATGCGGCTTCACCAGTGGGCAACCCGGAAAGCAGTCCGTTGGCAATGGACTCTGCCTTCGGTTTGTCCACCTCGCCGACAATCACGATCAATGCATTTTTGGCGACGTAGTAGTGTTGGTAGAATTTTTGCAAATCTTCACGGGTCAGCTTTTCGACGGTGTCGATATTACCCTCCTTTGGGTGGGCATAAGGATGGTTGCCGTATAGCGTTTGGAAGAAGGCGATGCCAGCCAAATCGGCAGGCGATTCCTCGCGTTGTTTTAGGCCAACCAGCAGGTTTTTCTTCTCACGCTCGAAATCCGTAGGGTTAAAGCTGGGGTGTTGGATAATCTCACGCAGGGTATCCAAGGCCGGTTCCAATAGCTTAGAGACAGTCAAGGAGCGTAGCGACACCCAAGCGGTATCACGGGAGATTCCAGTCCCAAGGCGGGCACCAACGCCTTCCATACGCTGGGCTATGGCATCCGCGTTCCATTGGCCTGCCCCGGTGTCCAATAAGCCAGAAGTCAGCGTTGCCAAGCCAAATTGTGCGCCATCGCGAGCACTCCCGGCATCAAAGACCACCCGTATATCCACCAACGGCAATCCCTCGGTAGGGACAAAATAGACACGGGCACCATTGGCTGTGGTCCAAGTTTGGATTTTTGGGCCTGCCAGCGTACACACTGACCATAACGCCAAGATTGTGCACAGTAAAATGTTCAGATTTTTAGCGTACATGGTCGCCTCCCACGGGTGTACGGTCTTCCGGTGCGGTTTGCCCCTCTGGTATCGGTTGCGGGTCCAGATATCCGATGCTGAGACGGTCTTCGGTTAGATATTTCTTTGCCACCTGTTGCACTTGTTGCGGTGTCACCGCGTTGATTTTGTCCACGAATTCATCCACCTTTTTCCAACTTAAGCCCACGGTCTCCGCAGTACCCAGTTGCATTGCCTGATAAAAAATCGAATCCCGCTCAAACACTTTGTTTGCCAGAACTTGGGCTTTGACGCGCTCCAGTTCCACGGTTGCCACGGGTTCATCCCGCAACAGGCGGACTTCTTCCAGCAGAGCCTTCTCCAAATCGACTAGGGTTTTTCCTTGCACAGGTGTACCCTCGATCATAAACAAGCTCGGCATCCGTGAGTAAAGGTCATAGCCGGCACCGACAGAAGCGGCGATTTGCTGTCCACGCACCAAGCGGCTTTCCAATCGGGCACTGTTGCCGCCGTCGAGAACGCCCGCCGCCACTTCCAAGGCATAGGCTTCGTTTTCGTCAATCGCGCCATGCAGCACGGGTGTCTTGTAGCCCATTGAGATATAGGGTAGTTTGGCGGGTGCTTTGACAGTGATGCGCCTAATGCCCACTTGTTCAATTTCGGCCTGTGGTTTTAACGCAGGTAATTGGCTGGGCTTAAGGGGGCCAAAATATTTTTGTGCGAGTTTGAAAACTTCATCGGGCTTCACGTCCCCGACGACCACTAGCGTTGCGTTGTTGGGCGCGTACCAGCGTTGATACCAATCGGACAAGTCGCTGACCGTTAGCTTGGAAACATCGTCCGGCCAGCCGATGACCGGGTTTCGGTAAGGGCTGTTGGAAAATGCCACGGCATTGAACTGCTCGCCCAGCTTGGCCCGTGGTTGGTCGTCGGTGCGTAAACGCCGCTCTTCCAACACCACTTGCTGCTCCTTGGTGAATTCGTCCGGCATCAGCCTAAGACTCCTCATTCTGTCGGCTTCCAGTTCGAAGCTTATCGGCAGGCGTGATTTTTCCAACGTCTGGAAATAAGCGGTGTAATCTTCGCCGGTAAAAGCGTTTTCACTACCCCCATTTGCTGAGATAATGCGGGAGAACTCACCCGGCGGATGCTTTTTCGTGCCTTTGAACATCATGTGTTCTAACATGTGCGAAATACCGGTGATTCCGCCGTGTTCGTAGCTGGAACCCACTTTGTACCAAACCTGGGTGACGGCAACGGGGGCGCGATGGTCTTCCTGCACGAGCAACTTCAATCCATTGTCCAATTTGAACTCGGACACTTTGGGGTTTGCCGCTTGCAAGGATAGCGGCACGGCTAAAAGCAGGCAGCCGAGCATGCGTAATAACGCCATGATACAGTTTCTCCATAGGAAGTTCATAAATCGGTGCGGATCGGTCGATCCGTATTAAACTATTGTAAACGAAAGCAAGCCAGACGATGACAACACCAATCCCTAACTTACCCGCAAAGAGACAAAAATGGCGATCCTATTGGGAACTATGCAAGCCTAGGGTTTTGCGGGAGATTGTATTTGCGACTGTCGTCGGTGTTTTTCTCTCCGTGCCAGGATTGCCACCCTTGGATTTGGCCTTTTGGGCAGTATTCGGGATTGCTTTGGCGGCGGCTTCGGCGGCGGCGGTCAATCAAATCATCGAATACAAAATCGACGCTGAAATGGGGCGTACTAGTGGACGCCCACTGCCGCTAGGGGAAGTCACCCCCCGCCAGGCCATTCTATTTGCCTTGATTCTCGGTGTTTTGTCCATGGCAGTGATGATAAAGTTCACCAACGCGTTGGCTACCGTGCTGACGTTTATCACCCTTATCGGCTACGCCATTGTTTATACAGTCTATTTGAAGCCGGCAACACCGCAAAACATTGTCATCGGCGGCGTGACCGGGGCGGCTCCCCCGGTATTGGGTTGGTGTGCCATCACTGGGAACGTAGACCCCCATTCATTGCTTTTGTCTTTGATTATATTTGTATGGACCCCGCCACATTTTTGGGCATTGGCCATCGCCAGGTTGGATGACTATCGCACAGTAGCGACAAAAATCCCCGTGTTGCCGGTAACTGACGGCATTCCCATCACCCAATTGCACATCTTCCTTTACACCATACTGCTGTTCGTCGTTGGCCTCTTTCCCTACTTGACTCACATGAGCGGCATCATTTATCTTATCGGTGCAGTGGTGTTTGGCGGCCTGTTCGTTTATCACGCATGGCGGCTAAAGCAGGATGCCAGCCCAAAAGTCGCGTGGAAAACCTTTGCCAATTCCTTGGTTTATTTGGTGGGAATTTTTGCGGTATTGATATTGGACCACTACATAAAAGTCTGACTAAGATTGATTTGATGCTCGAATAATCCGGTTTGGGAGGCATTAAAATGAAACAGGTAAACGATGGAGAAAACTTCTGCTCGTTCTCAAGCCCCAGCTCTCGCTGTAATACACAAGTGTTGGAGGCCCGTCATTCCGGCAGGGATTGCCGGAATCCAGAAGCCATGGATGGTAACTTGTCGCTTGGACAAGTGTTTGATTCAAATTATTTCTGGCCCACAGTTTCACATCCCTGTGGACTGGATTCCGGCAATCCCTGCCGGAATGACGGCACTTTTGGGAACCAGTGCAATTCAACAGCATTGCCGGGAGGGCTTGGATTTGGTCAACGCTGGTTTTTTTGCCTGATTTTGCTGTTGGCTTTTTTGCTCGTCGCAGGCTGTGCATCCAAGCCAAAGATCGCTAGTCCCACCCCCGTGCCCACGGCCACTGATGGTCTGTTAAGTTACGCCTTAAGCCTACAAGGCACCCCTTACCGGTGGGGAAAATCTTCGCCTGAAGACGGCTTCGATTGCAGCGGTTTTGTATGGCATGTCTACCGTCAATACGGCTACACGATTCCCCGAACCGCCGCACAAATAGCCTACAACTTACCCGAAGTGGCTACCGAAGATCGACGACCTGGCGACATTTTGGTTTTCAATTACCAAGACCAGGCGTTCGCCCATGTCGGTCTCTACCTGGGTAATGATTCGTTCATTCACGCGTCCAGTGGCAAAGCTAGCGTCACAGTTTCCAACTTGGACACCCCGTATTGGTGGGGGCGGTTTGCCGGTGTGCGTAGGCCGGCTCGGTAGGATGCGGGAAATGCGAACTTAAGGCTTGTCAAAATGAACGATTTGGTTGAACCCGCCGTCTGGTTTCCCGCCGTCCGCACTGGAACTGGCACGGACAATTTTACCGAGAGTTTGGTCGAAGGGCTGCTTCGCCGTGGACTGCGGGCGGAAATATTTTGGCTGCCCCATCGTGCAGAGTATTTGCCTTGGGCAGTCCCTGTACCCAAGCCTCCCGTCTGGGCTAACATTGTCCATGTCAACACTTGGCTGCATCGACGCTTCATTCCGCTTGAATTGCCGGTTGTTGCGACTATGCATCATTGTGTGCATGATTCCGCACTTTCCCCATACAAGACTCTCGCCCAGTCCCTTTACCACAACAATTGGATTCAGCGATTGGAACGTCACGTCCTTTCTCATGCCCGACAGGTTGTTGCTGTCAGTGAACACACAGCGGACCGAACGAAAAGGGCTTTTAACATTCGGGACATCCATGTATTTCACAACGGCATTGACCTCAATATTTTTCAACCCATGCAGCGGAACGAGCCTAGCCGCCCGTTTAGGCTGCTTTTTGTCGGCAACTGGTCGGCTCGAAAGGGAGTCGATTTGCTGGCTCCAATCATGAGAAGGTTGATGCCAGATTTTGAGCTTGTATACACGACAAGCAGGCATTCCATTAAATTACCTGCGAACAAACCCGAAGGCTTGCGTGTGTTCGGCAATATTACTACGCCAAGCGCGATGGCCCGCATATACCAGAATGCCGACGCACTACTATTCCCGACAAGGTTGGAAGGCTTCGGACTCGCTGCCTTGGAAGCCCAAGCCTGTGGTCTGCCGGTCATTGCCACCAATGGTTCGTCATTGCCCGAGGTGGTTGAAGACGGTGTCACCGGCATCCTTTGTCCGCAAGACGACGTTTCCGCTTTTGCCGAAGCCGCCCGTCGATTGGCTACAGAACCCGGCCTTTGGCTTCGCATGGGCAAGGCCGCCCGCGCTCGTGCCGAAACCCATTTTAGCATTGAAACGATGATAGACCGTTACATCGCCGTCTATCGCACCATCCTTGCACAGTAGGACGGAATAAGCCCGGTCACGGGCGTTTCCGGCATAACCTCAACAAGTTCTGTCGGCGTGTCTTTGCTGGAAACGCCCGCCGGGGCAGCAATTCTCATTTTGGCAAAGATTAATAAGGGCGGGTTTGGAACCCGCCCCTACGCAAGAAATTTATTTTCATATTATCAATGAATTATAAACGGGATACGGGACAACAATTCGTAGGGGCGGGTTCCAAACCCGCCCGGTTCTGTTCAAAATGAGAATTGCTGCCGCCGGGGCGGTCTTATTCCGGCCTACATTTGGCTTCTTTCGGGAAAGGTCATGGTCTTGAGCCTGGTTCCAAAGGTGTCTTGCCGATCAGTGCCAGCAGCAAGCCGCGCCACGGGATTAGGCTTTTGTGCCGCAAGCAGCGTAATGTGGCGCGTAAGGGTAGGCTAATGGCGCGTCCACATAAAAATACCCCCCATACGAGTTGATTTCTGGCAAGCTTTCTTGCCAACACAAGATGGCCTCTGGCAACGTGATACTCGTAGAATAGGCTACCCATCCGGGCTGAGACACTGCCGGCGTGGTCGCAGATGACATCGGCGACCACCAGAGGCACACCCGTCTGGGTCATGCGCCAAGACAGTTCGACATCTTCGCCATACATGAAGAACTCCGGGTCAAACAAACCGTCTTTCGCCAGTGACCACGGAGCCAAAAGGCAGGCTCCGCTGAGATAAGGGAATGCACCAAGGTAGGGTCGTTGCAGAACCAGTGCAAACAGCCGGTGATACCAAAGAAATGAAGTTGAAGGGCTGTTCGCCATTTTTGCGGCGACCAAGGCGTTGCCTTTTTGTTCCTGCAGGGTTTCGAGCATTCCTTCGACCATCCCCTTACTCGCCACTGCGTCGTTGTTGATGAGAAGTATACACTCGAAACATCCATGGGCTGTAAGCCGTCTTATTCCGTAGTCCACCCCTCTGCCAAACCCCAAATTTTCGCCAGGATCAACAACCTCTACATCAGTTTTTTCTCCATGGGCGGCTAATACTGCCATACACTCGGCTAGTCGTTTGGTTTCTTCCTCATGCCCCGAGTTATCAACCACTAAAGCAAGCGATACCTGACCGGACAAACTTGCCACACAGCGTGTGGTTAAATCAGCACGGCGGTAATTCAATATGACCGCCGCGACTTGATTGCAATGCCCCTGCTTCATTTACCTTACCTCAGGGTTCAGCCGAATTTTCTGGGATTTTGCGCGAACAATGGCCGTGAACTCATTGGTAAAGTCTCCATGGGTTGGCAGAACGCCCAAGGCTTCTTGGCATTAGGCGAGAAACCGTTCGGCATCACCATACAAATTGGGGATTAAGGCGTGCAGCGAATTGAAGTGTTCGGCAGACGCAACGCTGGATAGCCTCAAGTAGGCCGGCGAGGTGCGCCCGCTCAGCCTCAAGAGCGGTACTGGTCATGGTTGCGCCTCCAATCTGACGGCGTTGGCCCGAGCGATGCGCTGGAACGGGGTAGGTGTCGAGTTCTTCACCTGCGAGACAATATCGATTGGCAGGTTGACAAGGGCTTCCAACTCCATCTTGATACGCGCTCGATCAAGCAGTGCGAGCGGGGTGGCAGTTTCAATCAAGATGTCCACATCCCCGCCCCTAGCTTGGTCATCAAGCCGGGAACCAAACAGGAAGACTTCCGCAGTCCCTGTAGTTAAACGGGAAATGGTTTGGGTGATCGCATGGATTTGCGCTGGAGTCAGTCGCACGGTGACCTCTTGGTTGCTAAAACACGGTACAGTTTAACAGGTTATCGCTTTTGGCGGAGACCAGTCATGGCAAAATCAGCAATCCATATTTTCAACAAACCCGCTCTTATTAATCTTCGCAAAAATGAGAAATGCTGGTTTGCGCACCTAGCCCAAGAGTATTGATCTTAATGTATTAATTAACCTGAGTAGTGTACATTTAATTAATAAAAACGTAGTAGAATAAGGCCAAGTATCTGTCCAGCATCTCAATAGTTTAATTATGTGATACATTGGAAGATTGGGCAGCATCCGAAGGGGAGCATGGATTATTTTATTAGACTCCCAGTTTTTTTCCCAAAAATCCTCTATACAATTCATAGATTGTAAATATGGCGGAAGCGGAATACCAGGTTCACCCTTCATCGCACTTCGTATACGCTCAATACATACTGCAACAGATTGTTCATTAATTACACGCTGACGGACTTCCAATGTATTACGGCGCACTGCTGCATTATTAACACGGAAGCACCTTAACGCGTCAATTAAATCTGCTACAGAAGGGGACCGTAAAATATCCGCATAGGAATAACCCGTTGATAAATCCAAACCAAATGAAGGTAGGCCTAGCATCACTGATTCTACAAATCCCGTGCCGTTTCCCACAGGAAAACTATCTACATAAAAATCGGCAGAAGAAATCAATTTGAGATAATCGGCATGGGGAATTGACCCCAAAAACTTAACATGGTCACGGGCTGATTTATCCAGTCTTTGCCAGAATCTTTCTTTTCCAGTGGGTCCACAAATGATGATATTCATATCTGAAAAAGTTTCACCGTCTTTAAACAACTGGTTTAGGAAAGTGGTCACACTATACTCGCCCCATGGCAAAAATTTCCGCGTGTAGCCCGCCATAACGCCAATGACAAATTTTCTATCATTGTTTTTATTTATATTAAAATTAAAAACTGGAATAGGAATGCCGACATAGGTTTGCTTATGTACTATTCTGCGGATAGTCCCCCTAATCCATCCGTATTTACTAATTTCTAGGATTTTTTCTGCGGCAGAATACCCAAATGAGAAAGTATGATCTGAGTGATTATAAAATAAAACTCTTACATCTAGTTTAGCCAATAGAATCGCTGCTACAGTAGAATAAATATCTTCTGGATGTATATGCAAAATAACGTATTCATAGTGTAGACCAATTTCTAGGATACTATTTATTGTTGCGATTCCTGATTGTTGGCGAATACGTTCATGTTTCAATATGTTGCGAGGGATTGCAGTTGCCACCTTTTCGGGGAGTTTGTCTAAGGAAGCTAGTCCGTCGCCTAATCCATTGTTCAAGAATCTTTCAACTACACGAGTGTGGCCACCGTAAGTAAGGGCCGTTGTCATCAAATGGAGGGTTTCAAATCGCTTATTTTGCACTTTACCTTTAGTAATATAGAGCAAGCGTTGGGCAAAATACTCCTCAAAATCAATATCGGAAAAAATGCCTATAGAGTTGTTTTTCAAATAGTCGCCATAAAAATTTGCGACTATCAATGCAGATTCGATATCTGAATCGACCAATTCCATGGCATATTTCCTAATATTCTTGGCTGTTTCTTTTGTCGCTTGAATTACAGCGTTTTTAACGTCCATTGATTACTTTGTTTATGTTTTTAAATAGTTGGCGGCAAAGGGTTGTCGCCCTACAATCCTTGCTACGCAGTAGGTCGGTAACCCTTTGCCGACATGGGGCGTATATATGTAAGTAACGAATAGATATAGAAAACGCTTTAAGTTCATTGTCATATCCTAGGTAGGTAGACTGACTTTGTTGCAATGCCACGCCATTGCACCATTGCCTAATATAGAAAAAGTGTAAGTCCCTAGGAACGCATAAACCGCGCCTTGCATGCCATGGATTGGGATCAGCCATAAGTTGGCGGCTAGGTTTATTAACCCCACCAATAAAGTCAAACCAGCCGCTTGCCAAAAATAGCCCCTGCCTATCCACTGCGGTGCCATGACGGCAGAAAACGTCATGCCGATTAAACCCGGCAGCATCCATTGGAATGGCTGAACCGCCGGGCGAAAGTCTTCACCTGCCAACAGGGTGATTCCCCAGGGGGCCAGCAG
>QJPH01000352.1 GCA_003242955.1 Candidatus Methylumidiphilus alinenensis | reverse complement strand
TGGCTACCGTGGTGTGCAAATTATTCAATATGGTACAGCCCGATGTGGCGTTGTTTGGTGAAAAAGATTGGCAACAACTGATGGTCATCCGTCGGATGGTGGTAGATTTGAACTTGCCATTGCGCATCGTTGGCATCCCCACAGTGCGAGCGCCCAGCGGCCTTGCGATGAGTTCGCGGAATGCTTACCTCAGCGAGGATGAAAAACAACGGGCCTCCGTTTTGTACCGTAGTCTCTCGCAGGCTAAGGCCGCACTGGAGGCGGGACTGCGCGATTACACGGGGATTGAGGCTGCTGCGGTTCAAATGTTACAAAATGAGGGTTTTAGGATTGATTATTTTGCCATCAGACGGCTTGATGATTTGACCGGGCCAAGGACTGATGACACAGACTTTGTTGTTCTCGTTGCAGCTTGGCTGGGTAGGGCTAGGCTGATTGATAATATAAGGATTAGCTTATGAGTCTAGGTCAAATAATCCGTTTACCATGATAATGGCTTGACAATTCTTGCTACGCCTATACCCTTACGGCATAATCTAATTTCCTTTGTGCCTGAATCATCAAGTTGAATCCATGCAAACTACCTTATTGAAAGCCAAGTTACACAGGGCGCGTGTAACCCATTCCGAGCTGGAATACGAAGGATCTTGTGCCATAGACGGCGATCTGTTGGATAAAGCAGGCATTAGGGAATATGAGCAAATCCACATCTACAACGTTAATAACGGCGCTCGCTTCATCACCTACGCCATACGTGCCGAGGAGGGGTCCGGGATTGTATCAATAAATGGGGCTGCGGCCCGCCATGCCGCAGTCAATGACATCGTCATCATCTGCGCTTATGCGATTCTCGACCAGTCTGAGTTGTCGGGTTACCAGCCAACCTTGATTTATGTGGACTCGCAAAACAAGATTGTACGCACCGGTCATGCGATACCTGTGCAGAAATGATTGAAAAAGTTTACAGCGAAGAGGAAATTGCCCTCCGTCTAGCAGAGGACTTGCCGCACTGGTATTATGAAAATGGCTGGATTCGCCGAAAATATCGGACCAGCGGATGGAAGGCAACCCTGATGGTGGTCAATACAGTTGGCCATTTGGCAGAAGCTGCTTGGCATCATCCCGATTTGGCGGTGTCGTATGCCTTTGTCATCGTCAAGCTTGTAACCCATTCGGCCAAAGGGATTACCGACAAGGATTTTATGCTGGCAAAAAAAATCGAGTCGGTGATCCAGTGGGATGCCAAAGCAGAAAGCGGCGGTGTACTGGAGGGAACCCCTGACGATCAGCGCTTCAAGTACATCAAATATGACCGTTAAAGACCGGTAGGGTGCAGCAATTCTAAATTTGAGTCAAATTGATGAAATTAGAGTACGCCATACTCGTCGGGAAGCCAGCAATTCTTATTTTGAACAAAACCGGGCGGGTTTAGAACCCGCCCCTACGAATTGACATTCCGTATCGTGTTTATAATGCATTGATAATGTAGAATTAAATTCCCTGCGTAGGGGCGGGTTCCAAACCCGCCCTTATTAATCTTTGCCAAAATGAAAATTGCTTTCAAGAAAGCATCTGCAGTAGCCTCCTGGCCTCTTCACGGATTTTCCTGCGGTTCAATAAAAAGCTAAATTTGCTGCCCCCACATTGCTGCCAAAGCCACGCCGAGCGGATACCGGCTAGAAGCAAGGCTCTAATTTTGTTGGCAACGACCGGATTTTCCAAGTGTACCGGGTCGCCCATAACCATGATTCTCGGATTGATCTTGCTAATGTTGTTCTGGTAAATATCGGCAATGCTGGCCATTACATTTTCATGGGTAATGCCAAAATGGGCCGCTTGGGCAGTGGCTCTTTCAAGGCCGGACCGAATGGCTTTCTGCATTCCATCCATTCGTCGGTATCTTCCTTCTAGATAAACTAGGGCTGCCCCATAGCGTGCCAACTCGGTATCCACAGAATCGGACGGCCCCATTTGCCTTTCCAAGAGCTTGAAGCCGCTTCTCAGTTTATCTAGGCCACCATAGACATCGGGTACGTCATCGGCATTAATTTTCAGGAGGCTTGAAATGCAAGCCTCCAAATCATCGGCATCGGTCGTGCCGGTCTTGGCGAGGTTGCTCACCGATTGTATGGCTTGGCTTAAGCCGGCTAGGGCAATGGTTTGATTGGTCAGATTTTTTATCATGGTAAGCAGATTTTTCTTATGTTTCCCTGCGATTGTATTTCACGGCATTACCTCGTGCCAAGGCAATGGGGTATTTTTCTCCGTTTTTGCGGATTTTTTCTTCCACCGCCCGATCCAGATTGATGCCCAACTGGTCGGCGAGGCGTAACAAGTAGATCATCACATCAGCTATCTCTTCTTCGACCCGGGCAAAGTCTGCCGGGTTCTCACCCAGATGACGCGACTCTGCCTCAGTTAACCATTGAAAGGGTTCCAGCAACTCCGCCGCTTCCACAGCAAGTGCGGTAGCTAAGTTTTTGGGGCTGTGGAATTGTTCCCATTCGCGGTCTAGAGCGAACTCCCGCAGCTTCTTTTGCACAGACTTGATATCCATGAACGACTCCATATATCAAAGATGTGTTTCTTAATTCGCCCGGAATAGGCGAGAATATGCGACTATTGTAAAGAATAATCCAATGAGTGGCGGAATGCTTGTGCAGTGCGTAAGCGTTCACTTCCCCTGCCTTTATCCTGGGAGCGCAGCCATCTTGGCCGCTATTTCAGCGGGCGAGACGCCCGCGCTCCCAGGGGGAGTGACGCTTACTGCAGTGCGACATCCCAAGCCCGGCCTTATTATCCTTAAAAATCGTTCGTGCGAGAGGGTTAAAAACGTGGATAGTCTGATTCAAGACCTGCAAAAAACCATAGATGCATTGGAAACCCTAAGCGAAATGCCTGCAACGGCAGGGGAACAGATCGACGAATTGCTTGACCAGTTGTTCCAGCAAAAGATAGATTTAGTCAATGCCACTTTGAATGTTTCATCCCAGTTGTTTCTGGTGGCTGCACAGGCCATGGCGCTAGCTGCTTCCAAGGCTGTGTTCACCGTCAAGGAGCCTTCTCAGGTTAATGAGTTGGCCAAGGGCGTTTCCGATGCCATCACCAAACTGGCCAGACTTTTGGACAGTGTGGCTCACATTAATTAACTGATGTTATGCATGGAGTGGCAAAGCTCGCTTTGCCTGTCAAGGCAAGCCTTGACACTCCAAATCAAATCGCCGTAGGTCGGCAACCCATTGCCGACAACAGAACCGCTGTGTGTGCGCAACATCTAAATTAAGGAGCCCGCACGTTGAGTATGCTGATGACTGATGACTTATCTCGGGGCGCACTACAGGTTCAAGCGCTCCGTCTTGGGTACTAGCCATGGAGAATAGACTCTGCCCTTGCGGTTCATTGATGTTGTCATCGGAATGCTGCGGCCCTTTTTTGTCTGGAAGCCTCAAACCTAAGACGGCCTTAGATTTAATGCGTTCCCGCTATACGGCTTATCACCTGAAGAATGGGGCTTACTTGCTGAAGACTTGGCATCAAAGCACTTGCCCCGTAGATTTGGGCTTTCGGGACGATGATACCGAATGGGTGGGATTGAATGTTGTGTGGTATGAGGCAGGCGGGATCAAGGATTCCGAGGGGGTCGTAGAGTTTATCGCAAGCTATCGCCAAGGCGGTGTCCTGCTGCGTTTTCGCGAGTGTAGCCGTTTCCTCAAGGAGTTGGGTGAATGGTTCTACCTTGATGGTATTGTTCGAAGCGAACCTAATCCGGGCCGTAACGATCCCTGCTGGTGTGGAAGCGGAAGAAAATACAAAAAATGTTGTGGGTCGCCGGTCATTGCCAATGAAAAACCTACTAGGAGTAGCCCATGAATAAATCCAAGCTTGAACGTTGCCCTCCGATTGACGCTGAAATTTACGGACGCCTTAGTGAGAGGGTAGGGCGTTGCCATATGGATCTTCGATTAGGAATTGAGCATGACAGGGAGTCTTGGATTTTTGGACAAGGCCGCAGCTTTTTCCATATCGAAAACTGGTACTCCATACACGGACTCATCCGGTTTGCACTCAGGCTGTTCCTGCTGCATGGACGGGGGCAGGACAATGCGAGGCGAATTTTGATCCGTCATAACGAGTTTGATATTATAGGGCTGCCCGTGGCGTTTGATGGTTTTAAGTTGCTCCATCTCACCGATTTGCACTTGGATGCTGCCGATGACATCGTAGATGCACACATTGATGCCTTAAATCGGGTGGGGGATTACGATATTTGTGTGATGACCGGCGATTACCGGAACAAGACTTTTGGCCCCTATCAACGAACTCTGGAAGCTATGAGCCGAGTCCGCGAAAAGATAGCAGCGCCTGTCTATGCTGTTTTGGGCAATCACGATACCATTCGCATGGCTTCGGGCATGGAAGATTTGGGGATAAGAATGCTACTGAATGAAGCAGTGCCCATTGAAAGGTGCGGCGCTACGATTTGGCTGGCAGGGATTGACGATGCACATTATTACCGGGCCGAAAATTTAGAGAAGGCAACCGACCCGATTCCAGCGGAAGGCATATCCATTCTATTGTCCCATTCCCCGGAAATGTATCGGCATGCTTTTTATGCGCGTTTCGATGCCATGTTGAGCGGACATACTCATGGTGGGCAAATTTGCCTGCCTGGCGGCATCCCTCTGATGCTTAATGCCCGCGCCCCACGCTCTTTTTGCAATGGGCCTTGGCGCTACCATGGTTTGCAGGGTTATACCTCGCCGGGTTCGGGAACTTGCATTGTCGATGTTCGCTTGAATTGCCCGCCGGAAATCACCGTGCATACCTTGCGCAAGATTCAATAGGGTTGTTTGCGTATGCCGAGCCAGTATAGAACCCTTGAGATGGCTAACTCCAACACAAAAAATGCAATGGTGAGCCGAAGAACATCGCCTGACCCAAGGTGCAATTCGGCTTTTAGCCATAACAAGGGAAGCAGTGATTCGGGAATCTGGTCCAAACCCAATGCCATGCCGCTAGGCAGGATGCCAAACCGGCGTTTGAGCAAGCTGGAGAGCAGGTCTCCCAACATTGCCAAAGCCCCGACGGCCAGGCCTGCGCTGACTCCCAAGTTTAGCACCCAGGCGGCGGCAGAGCTGGATAGCACCGCACCGGCGATGCCCCTCCATGTTTTTGTCGGTCCCAACAAGGGTTTGCCGTCGGGCCAAACCATCCCGCTGTCCACCGGTTGGCCAAAAAGATTGCCCAGCAAATTGTGCAGGATGATTGGCGCGCCATTGGCTATGAACAATAGCAGTAAAATTTTGGCTTCGATCATTGCATGATACAAATTGGCTGGTTCCAAAGCTCCGGCTCTCATCTTTATACACAAGTCCAGCCAACCAGGAAAATCCGTCATTTCGGCATGGATGCCGAAATCCAGGCCATGGACGGTAACAAGTCGGTCGTGCAAATGCTTGATTCAGGTGACACGCCAAAAAAATCCCATTGCCAAGCGGGAGCTTCACTGCCATTAAGTTAAGCGTTTATCGGAACGCCAAGCCCCAGCTTGGCATCAGGGTGTACCGCGCCAAGCTGGGGCTTGGCGTTCCGTCAAGGGCTGATTTCACTTAACTTAATGGCAGTGAAGCGGGAGCTTGGGAACGAGCAACAAGGAAGTTATTTTCGACCATATCCTTAGCCAGTTGCATAGCTTACAATAAAATTTTTCATGGAACTTAATATTTTTCAAATAACGTGTGATATTGCAAACGCTATATGATCAGAAAAATTCTAATCCTCCTAATTCTTGCCGCAGTTGCCATTAGTGCGGAACCTCTATGGCGCTATTTTCATACGGATGACCATGCCAATGAACTAGTGCTTTTCGGCAACATGGATTTGCGGGAGGTCGCCCTAGCGTTTAATAATAGCGAGCGTATCGTCGAAGTATTGGCACAAGAAGGCGAAAGGGTAAAAAAGGGACAGGTTTTGGCGCGTCTAGACACTAGTCGGTTGTTACCACAAGTCAATAAGGCCGAGGCAGAGGTGGAAGCCCAAAAACAAGTTGTCGAACGGTTCCATCACGGAAGCCGGCCAGAAGAAATCGCCCAGGCAAGGGCTAATGTCGATGCTGCCGAGGCGGATGCGGCTTACAGCGAATTTCAATTCCACCGACTCGATTCACTGTCCAAGGATTCCAGTGGACGTGCCGTTAGTCGGCAAGATTTTGACAATGCCCATTTCGCCTTGAATGGAACAAGGGCCAGGCTCAAAGCCCTGCAAAAGGCACTCGAGTTATTGGTCATCGGACCACGGCAAGAGGATATTAAACAAGCGGAATGGCAATTGCAGACCAACACGGCTCAACTTGAGCTGTTGCGCAGGCAGTTGGCGGATGCGGATCTGTTGGCCCCTAGTGATGCTGTGGTTAGGACTCGTATCATGGAACCGGGTGAGATGGCATCTCCACAAAAACCAGTGTTTTCCTTAGCCATCATTGATCCGAAATGGGTTCGGGCCTACGTATCGGAAACCGATCTGGGCAAGCTGCATTCGGGAATGCGGGTTTCAATCACAGTCGATAGCTTTGAAAATCGCCGGTTTGACGGGTGGGTCGGCTTCATTTCGCCCGTCGCCGAATTTACGCCTAAATCCGTTGAAACTGTCGAATTGCGCCCTAGCCTTGTTTATGAGGTCCGTGCGTTTGTCAGCGACGAGAAGGACGAGTTAAAGTTGGGAATGCCCGCGACGGTCCACTTTCCTTTGGGTGGGATTGAGTCCCAGCCCAAATCCGAGGCTCGACATTGAAGTCCGAAGTGCCAGATAAAGAACAGGCGATATCTGGCATAGCCCTATGTAAAGCTTTCCGCCGCACTAGTGGAGAAAATATTCAAGCCTTGGAACAAGTTTCTCTCAATATTCACCATGGCACTTTGGCTGCATTGGTCGGTCCCGACGGGGCCGGCAAGACTACTTTGCTACGCATGGCTGCGGGGTTGATTGCGCCTGATTCTGGCAAGCTAGAGGTGCTTGGGATCAATGTCACCGCCGACCCGCAACAAATACAATCGCGCATCAGTTACATGCCGCAAAAATTCGGTCTCTATGAAGATTTAAGCGTCCAAGAGAACCTTGATCTTTATGCAGACTTGCATGGTGTGACACCCGATGCGAAAAGACTTCGCTATGCCCAGTTGATGCAAATGACCGATCTTGGTTCTTTTGCTAACCGTTTGGCGGGCCGCCTTTCCGGGGGCATGAAGCAGAAATTGGGGCTTGCCTGTACATTGGTCAGGTCTCCGGAGTTGCTTCTGCTGGATGAACCGACAGTCGGTGTCGATCCATTGTCCAGGCGAGAATTGTGGGAAATCATACTGCGTCTCGTTAGGGACGAAAACCTAACGGTGCTGTTGAGTACGGCATACTTGGACGAAGCCGAACGTTGTGGTCATGTGGTTGTCCTCAACCAAGGAAAGGTGTTAGTGCAAGGGCCACCCGGCGAAGTGACAAAACTCGCTAACGGACGGGTGTTTTTGGTCGAACCGCCCGAGGGACAACCGGCCCGAAATCTCCAAGCCCAATGCTTTGATGAGCCGGGCATTGCTGATGCCGTGCCTGAGGGTGGGTTAGTCCGCGTTGTCCTGATGCCTGGAATGAAAGCGTCTTTGGGTTCGATTGGGTGCCTTACCGCAGGGCTGGACGTCCAACCCACACCAGCCCGGTTTGAGGATGGCTTCATGTTGCTGTTGCACCAGCAGGGAAATAAGGCAGCACCAGTTTCACCCGGCACTGTGCGGCAGACCCCTCTGGCTGATAAAGACCGTTGCGAAATCATTATCGAGGTTCATGACCTAGTGAAAAGATTTGGGGCTTTCACTGCCGTCGACCATATTAGCTTTGAAGTTTGCCGTGGTGAAATCTTCGGCTTGCTCGGGCCAAACGGAGCGGGCAAGACGACGACTTTCCGCATGTTGTGCGGTCTTTTGGCGGCCACGTCCGGCACGTTGCGAGTTGCGGGTGAAGACCTTCGTGTCGCACGCGCATCCGCCAGACAGCGTATTGGCTATGTGGCTCAGAAATTTGCACTCTACGGCCAGTTGTCGGTTATCGAAAACCTGGAGTTTTTCGCCAGTGCTTATGGCTTGCGGGGACGGCGCAAACGTGACCGTATCGATTGGGCTTTGCAAGATTTTGAGCTTTCGGAACTAGTCAAGTTACCCAGCGGACAACTGCCGGGAGGATATAAACAGCGATTGGCAATGGCGGCGGCCCTGCTGCACGAACCGGAAATCCTGTTTCTCGACGAACCCACTAGCGGGGCGGACCCGTTGGCTAGGCGCGAGTTTTGGCAGCGCATCACCTTATTCGCAGAACAGGGCGTGACCGTGATTGTCACCACTCATTTCATGGAGGAAGCCGAGTATTGCGATCGTGCTTTGATCCAAGATGCCGGGCGTTTGCTTGCACGGGGAACGCCCGCTGAAATCCGTCTGCTTGCTGACAGCCGGGGTGGCCAGCGTCCAAGCATGGAAGATGCCTTCATAGCCATTGTCGAAAAGGCCCGTGAAAAGGCTTCCACTCTGGCAATGGGGGTTGCGTGAAACACGCAAGAGCGGCTGGATACGACCCAATATCTTCCCGGCTCAGGCGCATCGGGGCGCTAGTGCGCAAAGAAAGTCGCCAAATGTTGCGTGACCCTAGCACGGTTTTGATCGGAATTGTGATGCCTGCGTTGCTTATATTGATTTTTGGCTACGGGCTTTCTCTGGATGTCAAAAATGTTCCGATTGCGGTTGTGTTGGAACATCGCTCACAGGAGGCGGACGAAATTGCGGCAGGATTCTCCCTCTCCCCTTATTTTAAAGCGACGGTGTTGACGTCAATGCCTCAGGCACAACAGTTGATGAATCAGCGGAAGGTTGATGGAATCGTTCGCATTAGGCAGAATTTCTCGCATCAAATAGCTTCAAATAACGCTGATATCCAGGTTTTAGTGCATGGCTCCGATGCAAATTATGCCAGAATTGTTCAAGGCTATGCCCTTGGAGCCATCGGCCAGAGTTTTCTGCGCAAAAAAATGGAAGGGGTGGTCATCAATGACGGTCCTGTCATCGTTCAGAGCCAAACTTGGTTCAATAAAAATAATGACAGTCACTACTTTCTCGTGCCTGGCTTAATTGTTCTAATCATGACGTTGATAGGCGCTTTGTTGACAGCGTTATTGATGGCGCGGGAGTGGGAGCAGGGTACTTTAGAGGCAATTTTTGTAACACCGGTGCGGGTAGGGGAAATTCTACTGGGCAAGATTATTCCCTATTTTTGTTTAGGGGTTATTGGCCTGGCTTTGTGCATAATGGCGGCTAAATTCCTCTTCAATGTGCCTTTGCGAGGTTCAACCAGTCTGCTGGCAGGTGCTTCAATGCTTTATTTGCTTGTCACACTCGGAATGGGCCTGCTGATTTCAGCGGCCACCAAGAATCAGTTTCTGGCCAGCCAAATTGCGATCATCGTTTCTTATTTGCCGGCTATGATGCTATCGGGCTTTCTTTTCGATATCCGCAGCATGCCGGTTGCGCTTCGGGTCATCACCCTAGTGTTGCCGGCACGGTATTACAACGAGCTTTTGCAAACGATTTTCCTGGCGGGGAATATCTGGCCTATCATCATCCCCGACTTGATGGTTGTTGGGGCGATGGCTATTGCATTGTTATGGCTGGCCCGCATCAAAACAAAAAAGAAATTAGGGTAGATGACATGTTTGAATCGTTGCTGCGTATTTTGGCTTTAACGCGTAAAGAATTTTTGGTTGTGCTAAAGGACCCACGTAGCCGAATTAGCCTGTTTGTACCTCCGATTATCCAGTGCCTGATTTTCGGTTATGCAGCAAGCTATGACCTTAGCAATGTACCTTACGCGGTCTTAGACCAGGATCGCAGCTTTGCATCGGCACAATTGCTGTCACAACTAGACGGCTCAGGGGTTTTCCTGCGGGTTGGCAATCTTAGCAATGTTAAAGAAATTGAAGCGATCATTGATGACAAAAAGGCTCTGCTGGTCCTCCAGATCGGCCAGAATTTCGAGCGGAACCTATTGATGGGTCTAACCGCTCCGGTGCAATTGATTGTCGATGGACGGAATTCCAATACTGCCGCGATTGCGTCCAGCTATATTTCTACTGAGGTTGCCACATTTAATGCGCAGTGGCGAGCCGGGCACGGGGAAGCTAAGATGCCCGTCCGAAGCATCACTAGGGCTTGGTACAACCCCAATCTGGAAAGTCGTTGGTTTATGGTCCCAGGTATGATCGCTACGCTTACCCTATTGCAAACTCTGATACTGACAGCCATGTCGGTGGCGCGTGAGCGAGAACATGGAACCTTTGACCAATTGTTGGTGACCCCATTCAGTCCGACTGAGATTATGGTAGGCAAAGCACTGACTCCGATAACCATCGGGTTGGGTCAGGCGACTGGGGTGCTGCTGGTTGCCCAACTGTGGTTTCACATTCCCTTCGCGGGTTCTTTTTTGACGCTTTACCTCTGCCTTGGCATTTTTCTTTTTGCCATCATCGGGATAGGATTGTTGGTGTCTTCCATTTCCGCCAACATGCAACAGGCCATGCTCTACTCATTTGTGTTGATGCTGCCGATTATCTTGTTGTCGGGCTTCATGACCCCCATCAGCACCATGCCGAGGGGATTCCAGTATGTCACACTATTTAATCCCCTGCGCCATGCCATCCGTTGTGTGCAAAGAGTTTTTCTTGAAGGTGCCGGAATCGAACTTTTAATACCCGACCTATGGCCTATGCTGCTGATTGGAATGGTCACGCTTCCCGCAGCGGCCTGGATGTTCCGGCATCGCTTTGCGTAAGATTTAACCAACAATCTGGCTACCGTCATCAATGGTTTTATTAAATCGGCGTAGTCAACGAAAAAAATAGGAAAATCCTAGGAAATCCGTCTATTTATCAGGCTTAACCCTATAAATAGTAATAACATGCCCAATCGAATGTATCAACTCGGCACCGGTTTCACTGCGAATTATTTCTGCCATTTCGCGTCGTTGTTCGCGGTCTTCCGCATTGATACGGACTTTGATTAATTCATGGTGGTCTAGTGCCAAATTTATTTCGATTAACAAGGCAGGGGTGATGCCCGATTGCCCGGTTATAATAATGGCTTTTAGTGCGTGGGCCTTGGCGCGGAGTTGTTTTTTCAATTCGGAGTTCAAATGATTTTCCTCTTTAGCATAAAGATTGATGGTTGGTGTTTAAATGACAAAAAGCGGTAGCAGTCAGCGGTGGCTTAGCGAGCATTTTTCCGACGAATACGTGAAACTGGCGCAGCAACGAGGTTATCGTTCGCGTGCCGTGTTTAAGTTGGAGGAGATAGATTCCCGTGATAGGCTCATCAGGCCCGGCATGTCTGTGGTGGACCTTGGGGCTGCACCCGGAGGGTGGTCGCAGTACGTGGCGGGAAAAATCGGCAAGCATGGCAGAATTATAGCTTTGGACATCCTGCCGGTGGAAGCAATTCCTGGAGTCGAGATCATCCAGGGCGATTTCCAAGATGAGCAGATACTCAACCAAGTGCTGCAAGCATTGGAAGGAAAGCCTGTCGATTTGGTTCTCTCCGACATGGCACCGAACATGAGTGGAACCCGTGTGGTGGACCAGACTCGAGCCATTTACCTTGCCGAACTGGCTTTGGATATGGCGCGGCTAATATTGAAACCAGGCGGGGCTTTTGTGGCCAAGCTCTTCATGGGGGCTGGTTTCGAAGAATATCAAAAAAATGCCCGAAATTCTTTTTCCGGGTTGGCAAACCGCAAACCTAAAGCATCCCGAGACCGCAGCCGGGAGGTTTACCTCGTTGGCAAGGGCTTCAAAGGGTGACATCCCTTGAAGCGATTTCATCCCTGTCCTGCTGGAACCAAGACCGACGAAATTTGGTCTATGAATTAATGCCCTAGTTAAATAGCAAAAATTTCTAAATTTTAACTGGATGAAAGGAAAACAATGCCGGTTTGAATTTATCCTGATAAGATTACCGTAGTATTAATTCGGATACTCATCCATTAAGGGAGTCTGAAGTGAACGACATGCTAAGAAACATTATTTTATGGGTGGTCATCGCGGTTGTGCTGGTGGCCGTTTTCAATAACTTCAGCTCTAGAAAACCCGTTGATGCGAACCATATGGCCTACTCGCAATTCATTGCGGCGGTGAATGACGGGCAGGTAAAGCAGGTTTCCATCGAAGGACAAACCATTAACGGGGTCTTGGCCACGGGTGAGAAGTTTTCGACTTATACCCCGGATGATCCCCACATGCTTGATGACCTGCTTAAAAACCATGTGGAAGTCAAAGTATTGCCACCCGAGCAGCCGTCTTTGTTGATGCAGATTTTGATCTCTTGGTTTCCAATGCTGTTGTTTATCGGGGTTTGGATTTTCTTTATCCGTCAGATGCAGGGTGGGGCCGGTGGCCGGGGGGCGATGTCCTTTGGCAAGAGCAAGGCACGGCTGTTGGAAGAAGACCAAGTCAAGGTGACTTTTGCCGACGTGGCCGGATGCGACGAGGCCAAGGAAGATGTGAATGAAATGGTTGATTTTCTAAAGGATCCGAGCAAGTTTCAGAAGTTAGGCGGGAAGATACCCAGCGGGGCGTTGATGATAGGCCCGCCGGGAACCGGTAAGACTTTGCTGGCCCGTGCCATTGCAGGCGAGGCTAAAGTACCCTTTTTTACTATTTCTGGTTCGGATTTTGTCGAAATGTTCGTCGGTGTCGGTGCCTCGCGTGTCCGCGACATGTTCGAGCAGGCCAAGCAACACGCCCCTTGCATCATCTTCATTGACGAGATTGACGCTGTTGGGCGGCATCGCGGTGCGGGATTGGGAGGTGGGCATGACGAGCGCGAACAGACACTCAACCAACTGCTGGTGGAAATGGATGGTTTTGAGGGTAACGAGGGTGTGATAGTGATTGCCGCAACTAACCGGCCTGATGTGCTCGACCCGGCGCTGCTGCGGCCAGGGCGCTTTGACCGTCAGATTGTGGTGGGATTGCCCGATGTGCGGGGACGGGAGCAGATTCTCAAGGTTCACATCAAGCGCGTACCCTGTGCCGAAAATGTGGAAATAAAATACCTTGCCCGTGGAACCCCCGGTTTTTCCGGGGCCGACCTTGCCAACCTGATTAATGAGGCAGCCTTGTTCGCTGCGCGCAAAAGTAAGCGCGAGGTGTATATGGAAGATTTCGAGAGGGCTAAGGACAAAATCCTGATGGGTGCCGAACGCACCTCCATGGTAATGAGCGTCGAAGAGAAAAAACTCACGGCCGTTCATGAAGCAGGCCATGCCATTGTTGGTCGCCTAGTCCCGGAACATGATCCGGTTTATAAAGTCAGCATCATGCCTCGAGGTCGTGCCTTGGGCATCACTATGTTCCTGCCGGAGAGGGATGCCTACAGTGCCAGCAAGCAGAAATTGGAAAGCCAGATTTCTAGCCTGTTCGGCGGTCGCTTGGCCGAACAGATCATTTTTGGCAAAGACAAAGTGACCACGGGGGCTTCCAACGATATAGAACGGGCCACAAGTCTGGCCAGAAACATGGTGACCCGATGGGGCTTGTCGGAGCGACTTGGACCACTCGCGTATAGCGAAGAGGAAGGTGAGGTGTTCTTGGGGCGTTCTGTGACCAAGCACAAGTCGGTGTCCGAAGGAACAGCGCACCTTATTGACGAGGAGATTCGTTCGGTGATTGACCGCAATTTCGAGCGTGCCGAGCGTCTGCTGCTGGAAAACCTAGAAAAAGTGAATGTGCTGGCGGATGCTCTGATGAAATACGAAACCGTCGACCGTTTGCAAATTGACGATATTATGGAAGGAAAGACTCCACGTCCCCCGGCAAATTGGGAAGATGACATTCCTCCAGGAACTGGACAGAACGGCAGGAATATCCGGGGGGATAAAGTTGACAAAACCGGCGGTTTAGGTGAACCCGCTGAACTCCATTAAACCTAAGTCCGGCAGTTGGAATAGGTTAGGCGATTTCCAAAAATGTTTATACGTTTATTTATCGGAAATCGCCTTAATCTAGCCGGTTTTCGATAATCAGAAACCAAGGCCTGTGTCTGGTCAATTGCAGAAAGCCGTCCGGGGACAGTGTAAGAATACTTTTGGAAACGGAATTGCGCACGTTGCCGCCAATGGCATAAAGAAACCGTCCATCAGTTTGCACGACGATATCGCAATGCAGTTTCGCATTCAATGACAAAGGCAGTTCCTCCACCACGTCGCCAAAATAGCCCGTCCCCCGGTTTGCGCAAATTAAATCACCTGGCTTGGGTTTGTATTCTTGGATGGTGTGGGGAATGAATGAAGCCCCCGGATTTTGCCCCACGGACAAGAAATGAGATAGATAGTCCCGGTGTGAGGGTGCGGGCGGAAACAGCGATGCTGGAACCCCCGCCTCTCGCATCACCCAACTGATGAAGGCGGCGGACCAGGGTTCCTTGCAATCCTTGCCCGATAGCCTGGACATTCCTACGGCCCGCCAGTACTGGTTGACCCGTTCGATGTGCGACCAATCATCGTCCTCCCAAGCACCGACATGCGGGATGCTTTCGTCGTCTTTTTCGATGATCACTTTCTGCTGTCCGAAAAATATCCATTCATCGGTCGCGGCATCAATGATTTTATACTTCCATGAATCAATGGGGATTTCGACCGTGTTTTGCTGTGGCGCGACAATTTGAGCAGCCGGGGCGGGTGCCGGGGGTTTCTTATGTGAGCTCCCGCAACCGGATAGAGCCAGGAAAAACATAAAAAGTAAGTATTTCATCATAATATTAAACCGTTTAATTTCTTTTACGTTGCGTCGTTGCGTGAGACAAAAATCTTTACTCAATAATCCAGCCTAACTTGGCAGGCAAGAAAAAGAAGGTTTCACGCAACGGCGCAACGACGCAACGTTAAGAGCAAACTTACAATAAGGCTTGCCATGAACTAGGGTTCTCTCGTTTCCACGTTCCAGAACTCCCGAGCTAAGGGGCGCGGGGGGCGGAGTAGGGGAAAAACACCAAAGCGTAACCCCGCGTCCCCCTGAGCACCGGCTTGCCATGAAAGTACGGTATCCAAGTAGGGTACGCTGTGCGTACCATTGTAAGCCCTTGAAGGTACGCACAGCGTACCCTACTTGGTATGGCTTTCATCTTCAGGGGCGCAAACCAATTTGCATGAATGTTGGGCTGCCGCATCAGGAGAGGAAACCGGGGTTGCATGGCTTTTGCTTTTTTCTTTTATACCTACCACGGCGGTTTACTTTCTCAGGAGCGATTCTCGCCACTGAGTTGAGCAAATCACTGTCTAAGGCTCGAATTCTTGACATAGCAACTCCTAAATTGCCCAACTCATCGTTATACACAAGTCTATCCTCTCCCATATGCCAGGGTTCTGATAGAACTCATATTGAACAGATTGAGTCAGCTTTGTAATTTCTTAATTCCTCAATTTCAAAAGGGGCAGGGGGTTTGGCCTTGGTTTATCTAGTCGGACGACGTGCATCACGAAACCACGCCCGGTATTCTTCCATTTTCTCGTGCTGTCCCGCCGGCGCATGCCGATGGCAGGTGGAATATTCTTCGCTGCCCGGCTTCGCGCCCCAACGCACTTCTGCGCAATCATTGGGGTTGTAGGCCATCTCAAAGGCTTGCTTTCTGTCCAGCACATCCGCCAAGGAAAGCTCCCAAGTGCTACCGTCGCTTCGCGTGTAGTGGATTTTCCGCTCTTGGATGCGTCGGGCGTGGTACTGTTCGATCTCGGTTTTCAACTCTTGCGGCGATGCGCCGTTCATCACGAACAATTCAGGATGCCGGACGATCTTGTTTGGCAAGCCATTTAAAACGTTGATGGCGATAATCAGGCGCATGTCACGCGACGGAGTGGAGAAATCCTCCCAAGGGCCTAGGGCTTCAAAAATAGCCGTAGCACTGGGCATGGCAATGACGCTGCCGGGGTTCTTGCGGAAATAGCCCTCGCCATTATCCACGGAGGTCACCCGTGTTTCCACCTGCTCCGCCAAGGCATCCAGAGTGCTTTCGTAGGCTTGCCTAGGCTCGAGCCCGACAGGGTTGGTCAGCTTGTCCATCCGGGCGTAGAAGTCCTCCGGTGACAATTCCCCTTGCTCCGCAGAAAATGGGGCAAAGTTTGGATTGTCAAGCAATTCGCTATTGGATAACGCATGTAAAGCACCCGACGCAGAGCGCACTAATGGGCGGAATGCCTTGAAACCCGGCCCAGCGCTGGCTACGTCCGCATAGAGGAAAGTCCCTTCCCAAAACCGTTTACGGGTCACCGAATTGTCTGGTTGGGCATCGACGGCAAGCAACATTCCTGGACGGCCAGTCGTTTGGGGAACCCACTGGGCCAGCACGAGAACATGACCATACGGGTCGGCGTAAACAGTCCCCGGCCACAAGGTTTTGCGGCTCAAGGGGACGGGATATAAATCCGTGGCATCGTCATCCAACCCGGTGCGGGCGGAACCGGAGTGGACGGCGTTCGCCAATTGTCCGCTGACATTTCTGAAGCTGCCTTGGGATGCGATTCCATGGGTGAATTCGGTCTTTACGCTGACCGGGCCACAGCGCGGAGGGGCGTTGGACGAACCTCGACTGCACGCTCTAAAGCCAATGGGCAACCCGACTTTCCAGGCAAAATAGGCGCGCAAGGTATAGGGAAGGTCGGCGCAGTCTGGCGTGGCCGGCAGATTTCTGTCTTCGTTAAGTCCAAGGTGATTGAACAGGAAATTCCTTCCGGGGTCTCGCAACACCGGTTCCAAAGAAGGGAAGCTGAGATTTTCCCCGACCGGTGCGCCGAACAATCCCTCAATCCAAGCCGAGTAGAATGCCTCCGTGGCTAGATTCCAGTCCATAGTTGGGCTTTCTTGCCTACTGCGATTGCCAATCACAAGCGGGTGGCAGGCAAGCAGGTTTTCCCCTCGCCGGGCCTCGATCCGGTAATCGCCATCGGCTAGGCCAGTAAGGCTTGAAGACAGGCTCCATGGCGGACCTCCACGAGGAGTGGATTGCAGGTGAGTCGGGTTTCCTTGGGCATCAATTGCCAAAATATCCGAAATGGCCCCATCGGTGGACACGGCCATGATTTTTATCGAGCTATCGGGCTTGGCATTGAGTGGGGAAATCCATATATGCGTCTCGCCAGTTTCCTCGCAGGCATCCGTTTCGGCAAAGGTTTTTGATCCGACGAGGGTTGCCAGCAAGAGCGGGATGATTGTGAATTGAATCAGGCGATGGTTTGTTTTCATACCTTACATACAGCGTTTTTATGTCAAAAGAGTTACTATAAATAATTGCTTGATATAATACAAGTCATTGATTTAATCTATCATTAAAATGAATAAAATATATCAAGTAATCATTAGATATTAAAAACGCTGTAGATACATTATGCTGAAAAGTTCGACTGACGATTGCCGAAATCTGGCGACGGACTTCCAAAAGTATGCCGCGCCGAAGCTTGGGCAGGATCTATTCATAGGTGCATCTTACCAGCAAATGCATCGGCCCAGTACAGCGTTTTCATGCTCTAAAAGTAATTAAATGATGTTACGCAACGCGGTAATGTGCAATCCGTCGGTGTGCAATTGCGCCCTCGGGAGCGTTTGCGGCGAAAATTCAGTCAGGCCCGTCACTGTCTACCTGTACCTTGCCGTATTACCCATTAAATGCGCTTTTACGTTGCGTCGTTGCGTGAGACCTTCTTTTGCCTTTCACAATGCGGCATGTCATTCAATGGGCTAAAATTTTTTATCTCACGCAACGGCGCAACGTTAAGAGCAAAGCAGAATCTATAAGGCCCGCCCACTGTAAACTGAAGCTTGCCATCTGTTAATATGCTGCAAAGTTGACTTTTTAAGAGTAATAATTATGAATCCACCGCCCGTGGTGCTTTGTTTTTCCGGTCACGACCCCACTGGTGGGGCGGGTTTGCAGGCCGATATCGAAACCCTTTCCAGTCTAGGCTGTCGTGCCTGCACGGTGGTCACGGCATTGACCTCCCAGGATACTACCAACGTATTGGCGATTTTACCGCAGAAAAAATCCGATTTTCTGCATCAGGCTCGTTTGTTGATTGCCGACTTGCCGATTAGCATCGTCAAAATTGGCCTTTTGGGTTCCGCAGACATTGCCATGGCAGTTGCCGAGCTTCTAATGGCTGAATTGGAAAGTATTCCCGTTGTGCTTGACCCTGTCTTAAGTGCCGGAGGAGGCAAGCCCTTGGCCCGCGAAGATTTGATCGAAGTGATCCGGCAACAGTTATTGCCTTTGGCTAGCGTCTCGACTCCCAATATTCTCGAGGCTAGGCAATTGACCGGTGGAATGGAGTCCCCTGGCGACTGCGCTGCGGAAATGCTGAGGTTGGGTTGCCAATGGGTGTTGATTACCGGAACCCATTTCACAAGTGTGGAAGTTGTCAACCGGCTGTTCGGCACACACAGCATGTTGTCCTGGAATTGGCCCCGTTTGCCTCATGTTTATCATGGTTCCGGTTGCACCCTGGCCTCTGCATTGGCGGCCAATTTAGCCAATGGGCTGACAATGGATATGGCCTGTGTTAAGGCGCAGGAGTTCACCTGGGCATCTTTGAATTCCGGCTTTGCATTGGGCAAGGGCCAATGGTTGCCGAACCGGGGGCCATCACAAGTGGGCGCGATTAAAATTGATGCGCACGAACTGGGCGGCATTTGAAATTATGGTAGTGATCCAATACTTGATATGGCGACGAAAAACCTAGCCCATAGCGCCAACGCCACCAAACTTTCAATTTGAAACGTTATTCTCCTCACTACCGCTTTTACGTTGCGTCGTTGCGCCGTTGCGTGAGAAAAAATCTTTGCCAGACTCCACAGCGGTAAGGCGAGGAAGCAAAAAGAAGGTCTCACGCAACGGCGCAACGACGCAACGTTAAGAGCAAAACATTGTGGGCTTTTTATAGCACCCCCATGAATTGCTTGTGTTGCGGGAAAAGGTGAGTTTTACTAAACTGCAACAAATGGCAATTAGTGGAGACAAAGGTTCTTGGACAAGAAAATACGCAATAAACCAATCATCCTCGTGGTTGACGATGCTCCGGTCAATGTGAAGGTTCTTACTGCGGCATTACGGCAGGACTATATTATCAAGGTGGCTGTCAATGGCTTAGACGCGCTCGCATCCGCCAAGTCCGAACCGTACCCCGATTTGATTTTACTTGATGTGATGATGCCTGAAATGGACGGCTACGAAGTTTTGCGCCTACTCAAAGAAAATCCTGCCACTAGTAGAATCCCCGTCATTTTTGTCACAGCCAAAGCGTCGGCAATCGACGAGGAAGCTGGACTAAACTTGGGTGCGATCGATTATATCACCAAGCCGATTTCGATTCCTGTCACCAGGGCGCGCGTGCGCAACCACGTCGCTTTGAAGTTGCAAGCCGATTTGTTGGAAGAGTTGTCCCTCATCGACCCTCTTACCCAAATACCCAATCGCCGACAGATGGATGAAAACCTGGAAAATGAGTGGAAAAAAGCGTTACGGAGTGGCAAGCCTTTGTCTATCCTGATGATCGACATAGATTACTTCAAGGGTTATAACGACCATTACGGACATGGTGCCGGGGACGAATGCCTTTGTCGTGTTGCGGAAGCGCTTAGTAATGGGGTGTCCCGCTCGGGAGATATGGTGGCCCGCTACGGGGGCGAAGAGTTTGCCGTTATCCTTCCCGAGACGGATCTTCAGTCTGCCTTGCTCATAGCAGAACGTCTTAGGCAGCTAGTTCTCGGCCTGAACTTGCCACATGCCGCCTCTAGGCTGGAAATGCGTGTCACTGTCAGTATCGGATGTGCGACTATGGACAGTGCAACTGGCATAACTAAGGCAGCCGAACTTCTCCAGAAGGCTGACTCGATGTTGTATCAGGCAAAAAAAATGGGCAGAAACCAGGTTTACGCGGGTTGATGGAGGGTAAGCTGTGCGCATATTGCTAGTTGAAGACGATACGATGATCGGCAAGAGTGTCCAACTCTGGCTGAAGCGGGAAGGGCATGCCGTCGATTGGGTGCGAGACGGGGTTGCCGCCGAGCTTTCGCTTGCCAATGGCACCTATGAGTTCTTGCTGCTCGATTTGGGCCTCCCGCGCAAATCGGGGTTGGAAGTTTTGGCGGGTCTGCGGGGTAAGAAAAATTCCATCCCCGTTTTGATCTTGACAGCGAGAGATGCTGTTGCCGATCGTGTCAAAGGTTTGGATGCGGGGGCGGACGACTATCTGGTGAAACCTTTCGACTTGGACGAGTTGAGTGCCCGTATCCGTGCGCTATCCAGGCGGCAGAGTGGAAGGACCGTACCTTTGATCGAACATGGCGCCCTTACTCTCAATCCCGTCTCCCATGAGGTCAGCATGGGAGGAACGCCAATAATCCTTTCTGCGCGTGAATTTAGCTTGTTGGCCACTTTGTTGAAACGACCGGGAATGCCCCTGTCGCGCAGTCAGTTGGAAGAGAGCATCTACGGTTTTGGGGAAGAGGTTGAAAGTAACACGGTGGAGGTTTACATCCATTCACTGCGGCGCAAACTCGGTCAGGAATGGATTGTGAATGTGCGCGGCGTTGGCTACCTAATTCCCAAGCTCAATTGAAATCAATCCGCCGCCAATTGCTTGCCGCCTTGCTGGGGGCAATTTCCCTTGCTTTATTGCTAGGTGGATTTGTCATTTACCGGTCCATTCTGGCTGAGGTTGATGGCCTCTTCGATTACCAATTGCGCCAATTGGCACTTTCCCTACGCGACCAGGCTTTCCATAACGCCTTTGCCCCGGCGACGGATGATGTGTCGGAGGATTTCGATTTTGTGATCCAAGTCTGGAGTCCAGAAGGTGTGCGTGTTTATTATTCCCATCCGCACAAGACCCTGCCCGGCTTGGCTCAATTTGGTTATAACACAATCCAGACTCCTGAAGGAAGCTGGAGGGTGTTTGCTGTAAAATTGAATTCCCTAGTCATCCAGGTCGCCCAACCGTTAAATGTTCGCAACCACATGGCACTGCAAACAGCAATGCACTTGCTGATACCGTTTTTTGCACTACTGCCGGTGCTGTCCTTGTTAATTTGGATTCTGGTCAGTAGGGGGCTTGCCCCGTTGAACCGGCTTGCCAAGGCGGTTGCCACGCGCAGCCCCAAGGCATTGGAACCTTTGCCTTTACAAAAGTCGCCTGTGGAGGTATTGCCTTTGGTACGGTCCCTCAACGATTTGTTGGCAAGGCTGGATGAAGCACTAGCCGCGCAGAGGTGTTTCATAGCCGATGCAGCCCACGAATTGCGCACCCCCATCGCGGCGATGCAATTGCAAGCTCAATTACTTGAACGAGCCCAGACGGATGAGGAAGCTAAGGCGGCACTCGTCGATCTTAAAGCCGGTATTCAAAGAGCAGGGCATGCCGTTAGACAACTTCTAACTTTGGCTAGGCAAGACCCCGACATGGTAGCCAAGCCATTTGTTTCGGTCTCACTCGCCGAATTGGCCGGCAATGTGATTGGCGACCAACTCGCTTTGGCCGCCGCCAAGGATATAGATTTAGGGATCGCAGCAGTTGATGAATCTGCTCTGGTCATGGGTGACACAGAGGGATTGCGCATACTTCTTACTAATCTGGTCGAAAATGCGATTCGTTATACGCCACAGGGAGGGAAGGTTGATGTGTTTGTCCACCGCCGACAAGACGGCAATGCCTCGCTCGAAGTGGTCGACACGGGTCCCGGCATCGCGGTCAAAGATCAAGCCCGCGTTTTCGACCGGTTTTACCGAGGAGAAGCGACAGCGGAGCCAGGGACCGGGCTCGGGTTGGCAATCGTCAAAACGGTGGCCGACCGGCATGGGGCTAAGGTTGAGTTGAAAAACGGCGAGACCGGCGGGTTGAGTGTGCGTGTTGTGTTTCCGAAGTAGGACAACTCACACTGACTGCTAGAATCTGCTCGCCTATTTCCAAAAGGAAGACATTGACGGAACCATCCCTCGATGATTATACGTTTCGATATTGGGCATTAATTCGAACGGTGGCTTTCAAGCATTGCCCAACGGTATGGCCTCGCCATGTTATAATTACAACATTATTTTCCGAATATGGATTGACCTTAAGCTCCATGACATCGGCCCATGGCTGAACATATCCTCTTTCTCACCGGCAAGCTGGCGGAAAAACCATTGCGTCAGGTTTTGGCCGGGATGGCACCGGAGTTTAGGTTTACCGTCCACGAACTTGGGCTTTCAGTGGCGGCTCTGATGACAGCAGACATGATACGGCGGCGGTTAAAAGACACGTTTGGTGCTGACCGGGTTATCGTGCCGGGGCGTTGCCAGGGCGATTTAGGGAGGCTCTCCGCCGATTTACGCCTAACCGTCGAGCGCGGTCCAGACGAGTTGCGCGACCTGCCCGAATTTTTCGGCAAGAAGTCGAAAAAACCGTTGTTAGATCGTTACGATTTGCGCATTTTCGCCGAAATTACCGATGCTCCGCGCATGGAAGTGGATTCGATCCTGCGGCTTGCGCGGGATTACCGGCACGACGGGGCGGATGTGATAGACTTGGGGTGTTTGCCGGAGACTGCGTTTGACCACATGGAACAAGCAATAACGGCATTGAAGGAAGAAGGGTTCTTGGTTAGCGTAGATTCCTTGGAAAGCCAGTATTTATTGCGTGGCGGCAGGGCAGGGGCCGACTTTCTGCTCAGCTTGGATGAACATTCCCTGTGGATTAGCGACGCAGTGGCTTCTACACCCGTCTTGATTCCAGCCAGACACAAGGACTTGGATTCGCTGGACCGTGCCATTGCCGGAATGAAGGCGCGGGGACGCAAATTTCTGGTTGATCCCATCCTCGACCCGATCCACTTTGGTTTTGCCGACTCCTTAGTGCGTTACCACGAAACCCGCCGACGGCACCCCGATGTGGAGATGCTCATGGGGGTAGGCAACCTCACCGAACTGACCCATGCCGATACTGCGGGGATGAATGCCATGCTGCTGGGCATTTGTTCGGAACTGGGGGTGCGGGCGATTCTCGCCACTCAAGTCAGCAAACACGCTTGCAAGGCGGTGCGCGAGGCAGATTTGGCCCGGCGAATTTTGTTTGCGGCGCGGGAAATGGACAGCCTTCCTAAACTTATCAACGACGGTTTGATGGCTTTGCATGAGCGCAAGCCCTTTCCGTATACCCAGGAAGAATTGAAAGAATTTTGGCAAGCAGTCCGAGACCCAAGTTTTCGCATCCAGATCAGCCCGGAGGGCATTAACATTTACAACCGTGACGGTTTTCATAGCGCCACCGACCCGTTTGAGCTTTATCCCCTATTGGGTGTGGAACATGACGGCGGACATGCCTTTTATTTAGGGGTTGAATTGGCGCGGGCGCAAATCGCCTGGCAATTGGGTAAGCGTTACAACCAAGATGAGCCTTTGGACTGGGGTTGCGCTTATGAATCCGCCGCTGCCATTGTCGATCCCCATGTTTACAAGCCAGCGGGGACGACCCTCAAAAAACAAGGCTCATAATGGTAAATAGGTGAAACGCATCCGTGGGAGCGGTTTTTAACCGCGACAGATGCCGAAGGTCGCGGTTAAAAACCGCTCCCACGGCAACGCATTTGTCCCGCTTCACCACTGCCGACATGAGCCAAAAACAATAGAAAGACAGTCAATGATCCTGGAAACCATTGTCACGACCCATTCCACCGAAGCCGAGACCCATATCGCGCCGATGGGCGTTCATCTTGCAGACGGGCAGATGTTGGTCATGCCGTTCCGCCCTTCGGTCACGCTGGAAAATCTCCTTGCCACGGGTCAGGCAGTGCTAAACCATACTGACGATGTGCGGGTGTTTGCCGGTTGTCTGACAGGTCGGAGACGATGGCCTTTAGTGGCTTCCGAGAAGGTTTCCGTGCCTAGGCTGGCCGATTGTTTGTCTCATGTGGAATTGGAACTGGTTAGGGTTGAAGAGGATGCCTTGCGTCCGAAGCTTTATTGCAGCGTAGTCCACGAGGCCAATCACGCCCCATTCAAGGGCTTCAACCGTGCCCAGTACTCGGTTTTGGAGGTGGCAATCCTAGTCAGCCGTTTGGGGAGGTTGCCATGGAGCAAAGTGGAGTCGGAATTGGCGTACCTGCGCATTGGTTTTGAGAAGTGCGCCGGTGAGCGTGAAAAGGAGGCCTGGGGCTGGCTGATGGAAAAAATCGAAGGGCATCGAAATGAGGTAATAAACAGAATGGTAGACCTATGACCGGAATGCTTGCCAGTGTCGAAAACCTGACCGAAGCTAGGCAGGTACTGGAGTCAGGTGTGGACATCATTGATCTAAAGTCCCCGTCGGATGGTTCATTGGGTGCCTTGCCCTTGGAAACCGTGCGAGAGATTGTCCATGTTATTGGGGGGCAGCGTCCTTTAAGTGCCACCATAGGCGATTTGATTATGGAACCGCAACGGGTTTTCGAGGCGGTTGAAGCCATGGCTGGCACGGGAGTCGACTATGTCAAAATTGGCTTGTTCCCCGGCAGCGACTGGTGGCAGACAATTATTGGCTTAAGCCCGCTATCTAAGAGGGTCCGTCTAGTGGCAGTGCTGTTTGGCGATCTCAGTCCGGGACTTATGCAGATTGCGCAATTGGCCGAAGCCGGTTTTAGTGCTGCCATGTTGGATACCTTGGACAAGAGGGGTGGTTCATTAACCCAGGTTTGTAGTTTAGGTTATTTGCGCGACTTTGTTGCCGAGGCTAAGGCCTATGGCATGCTGTGCGGGTTAGCCGGTTCTTTGCGGCAAGTCGATATTCCTCTGTTGCTGACGTTAAAGCCAGACTATCTTGGTTTCCGTGGTGCCTTGTGCTTGCGCGATGACAGGACCGCAAGCTTGGATGTCAATGCTGTGCGTAACATCAGAAGTATGATTACATGATGGAGAGAAGGGTTAGTGGCCTGTGGGCAGGATTTCGCTATGTGCGCTAAACAGTCATGCAAACCTGTTTGCACCCCCGGCGATGAAAGCCAAACCGTAGGGTACGCTGTGCGTACCATACATATTCTGGGAAGTATGCACACTGCCTTGGTACGCACAGCGTACCCTACTTGGATACCGTACTTTCATGGCAACCCGTATCTACGAATTCAGTGTTGCATTATTGGCTGATTATGTTGCGTAATTCGGACAAAAATCTAGGGAAGATGGGCGGTTTATGGTATATTGCCGCACAACCTACACAGATTGGAGCAAGCAATGTATTTCCAAGCCATCATCGGTATTTTTCTGCTTTGCTTGGCGCAGTTTTCCGTCGCCGAAGAACAGGCCGGTGCCAAGCAAACGGTTGATAAGTTGAACTCGGTTATCATCGAAGCGATGAAAAACGCGAAGCAACTTGGGTATAAAGGGCGTTATGCAAAGCTCGATCCGGTCATCAAGGAGACCCATGACTTTGCGGCGATTGCCCAGATTGCCCTTGGTAGCCATTGGAAAACGCTTAATGATGAGCAGAAAAGCGCCTTTATTGAAAAATTGACTGAACTCAGCATTGCCACCTATGCGGCCCAGTTCAATGGCTACTCGGGGGAGTCTTTCAAATATGACTCCGAACAGGGGATGAAGTCCAACCGCATCACTTTGCGTTACCAGTTGGTTGCCCCCAAGGAAAAGCCGGTCGTTTTTGAGTATGTCCTCGGTCAGAGTAACGGCCTATGGGCAATCATCAACATTGTCGTGGACGGAATTAGCGACTTGGCATTGAAAAAAGCCCAGTACACTAGCGTAATCGAGCGGGAAGGATTTGATAATCTGTTGAACAAGCTAAGTCAGAAAATCTCCGATTACGCTAACAACAATAGTGCTTCAAATTAGTATCCGGCAAGGGCATGCCTTTAACCGAAGAGCAACGCTCCGTGGTCGAATCGGATGCTTCGATACTTAAAGTCAACGCCGTGGCGGGTAGCGGCAAGACCACGACTTTGCTCGAATTCGCCGCCCACCATCCGCAGTTCAAAATACTTTACTTGGCCTATAACAAGTCTGTGGTGGTCGAGATGAGGGAAAAGGCCAAGGCACGGGGTCTTGGCAACCTGACCGTCTACACAATCCATGCGCTTGCCTACCGCCATGCCAATGGACACAGCTACGAACTGGAAAATGACCTCAGCGAGTGGCGGCTTCTGGACCAGTATGTCCCGCTATCGTTTCGTGGAACTGATCTAGGCATACTTTATGCTTGGTTGTTAAAAGATATCGTCAATTTCTATCTTAATGCCGAGCTCACCCGGCTGGATGCAGAACTGCTGGTTTCTTATGAAGCGGCTACCTTGCCAACCGAGGAATTGCGGACCCTGCTTACGCTACGCGGAGATGAAATGATCGCTTTGGTCAAGAACATCCTCGCCGATATGAAAAACCGCAAATCCCCGGCGGTGCATGACTTCTACCTGAAAATGTTCCAGTTTGGCAAAGTCTATTTGCCCTACGATGTGATTCTGGTTGACGAAGCCCAAGACACCTCGGGTGTCATGTTGTCTATCATTAAACGGCAGGAACATGCCAAGCGGATTTTTGTGGGTGATTCCTATCAGCAGATCTATGCTTTCCGCCATGCCGTCAACTCACTGGACAAAGTAGCAGGGGAAAACCTCTGGCTCAGCCAGACTTTCCGTTTTGGCGACGGGCTTGCCCGGCAAATCAGCCAGCGGGTCAATCAAGGCTATAAACTATTGGGTGAAACGCCGGAGTTTAAGATGCGGGGTATGGACATGGACACCCGGTTTGGCAATCGTGCTTACAAGGGCAAATATCCCATGGCCGTCATCGCACGTAGCAACCTGTCTTTGTTTGATACCGTTCTTGGGCATTTGTTTGGCAAAGCGGCCAGAACCATGCATTTTGAAGGGGGTTATCCTGGTTATTCGTTCATGAATGCCAGGGTGGCGGGCCTTCTTTACCTCAAAGAGGAGAAGCGGGACAAAATCAACGATCCGTTGGTCAAAAAATTCAAATCTTTCGAAGATGCGAAGCGATTCGCAAATGATACCCAAAACCATAGCCTGTCCACCATGGTGGATTTGGTTACCCGTTATGGTGGCAAGTTGTTCGATTTTGACCAGAAAATTAAAAAACGCCTAGTTGACAAACCAGAGGCCGAGTTGATTTTCACGACTACCCACAAGGCCAAGGGCCAGGAATACGATATTGTGGAGATGGTGAAGAATGACTTTGCCACGCGTAGCGATATTTCCAAGCAACTGAACTCCGACCGGGAGGATGTGAGTTTGGCGAGGCTTAAGGAAGAAATCAATGTCTACTACGTGGCGGCCACCCGTGGGAAAAAATCTGTCACGTTGGCGGAGTTTTAGTCTTTATACGCTTCCACCGGAACCAGAACTTTGACATCGTCTCCGATGCCAGGCAGGTATTTGGTCATGCCGAATTCCGAACGCTTCAAGCTGGACTCGATATCGGCTGAGCATAGCAGCTTTTTATTCATTAGGTTCTCGCCGCAAGTGAAACGATGGATCGTCAATTTCACAGGTTTTGATACCCCTAGCAAGGTTAGCGTCCCCTCTGCGGCCACTGGCTTGTCTCCTTTGAAAATTAACTTGTCGGATTTGAACGTAATGGTCGGGAATTTGGCTACATTGAAGAAGTCTTCAGATTTCAAATGTTCGTTCCACTTGGCCGATCCCATATCAAGGGAGTCGGCTTCAATAGTCCATTCAACAGTGCCGGTTTTTTTCTTGATGTCCAGTTGAATTTTTCCGGCAGTTTTGTCAAAACGTCCTCGTTGGGTGGAAAAGCCCAAGTGGTTGACCTCAAACACAGGCAGGGTGTGATTCGGGTCGATGGTATAAGTCTCTTCGTCTGCCATGGCTGAGGTGGCTATGACCGAGGCAAAGAGTGTGAGTGCGAATTTATGCATGGTTTTATCCTAAGTTGTGGTTGGTGGTCAGTGAAAATGTCTATCAGCTTAAGGCGGAACAGGCGCAAAGCTTAACCGTTCGCCCTGAGCTGCGAGCCTGTCGAGCAGTCGAAGGGTGGACAGTTAAGCCGTTCATGGTTCGATCCTTCGACAAGCTCAGGACTCACCACGAACGGCCTTGAACTGTCCCGCCTTAAGTTGGTAGCCGACATTAAAAACGCTTTATATGGCAAACCTCCCCGATCTAAAATCGCTAATCGCCCGGGTAATTTCCTCCGGGGTATTCATCACAAAAGGCCCTTGCTGAACGATGGGTTCATTGAGCGGATGGCCGGCAATGAGCAATGCGCGGCTTGCAACTTGGGTTTCCAGGCTGATGCCATCCGCTGCTTCTGAATTGGACAGAATAGCTAGGTGTTGTGCAGGGATGGATTTGCCTTCTACCTTGATAGTGCCGCGATAGGTATAGATAAAGGCGTTATGCCCCGATGGTATTAATTGGGCAAAATGGCTACCGGGGGGCAAATGCAGGTCCAGATACAAGGGTTCTGTCACCGGCTTTTGCACAGCGCCCCCAATGCCATGGCTTGTACCGGCAATGACGCGAACGGTCACGCCTTCGGCTGTGACAAATTCCGGTATTTCTTGGCTCTGAATGTCTTTATACCAAGGGTTTGTCATTTTGTCATGGGCGGGCAAGTTTAGCCAAAGCTGGAAACCCTCCAACACGCCATGCTCCTGTTCTGGCATTTCCGAGTGGATCACCCCGCGCCCCGCCGTCATCCACTGCACCCCGCCGCTTTGCAGCAAGCCTTCGTGGCCTGCGCTATCGCGGTGGCGCATCTTGCCGGCGATAAGATAGGTCACGGTCTCGAAGCCGCGATGGGGATGGTCGGGAAACCCGGCGATATAGTCGTTGGGCGAATCGCTTCCGAAGGCATCCAGCATCAGGAAGGGGTCTAGCCGCTGATGCAGGGTTTGCGTCAAGATACGGGTCAGTTTGACTCCGGCCCCGTCGGACGTGGGATGCCCGACAATCAACTGATCGACTTCGCGGGAGTGCAAGACGGTTTCGTTGGCTTCAAGATGTGTGGATGCATTCATGGCAGTCTCCTATCGAGTGGTTTACTTAGGTGATATCCAATAAAGAACATCCCATCCAAAAGCCAAGCTGGTGCTTGGCGTTCCTCCTGGGAGCGCCAAGCACCAGCTTGGCGAGGTGATTTGCGGAGGTATTGTTCGTGTATTTCGTGATTGTCGTGGACAATTCATTTCAGTTTTGGTGGATTTATTATTGGAAATCACCTTAGTTGTAGATATTTCAACCAAGTTCGGTTGTAGGAAACTATATTCCAAATGGGGGAGGACCGGAAGACTTCGGATGGATTTAAGGCCAAAGCGTTGCCAAACTAAAACTGATGGCTTGAAATGGCGGGGCGCAAACCGCTTCCGCCGCTTTAAACGCACATTCCAGTCTATCTAGTGCAAACACTTCCAAGGTCTGCAACTCAGGATCGACCAGCCAAGCATGGCCTACCCCGTGTTCCGCATAAATCGGTAGTTTGTCCACTCGGTCCATCTGCCCCGTCGAGGGCGACAACACCTCGCACACCCAATCGGGTGGCAGCGTAAAAAAGGCGGTTTTGGGCAGTTCAGGCATGCGTTCCCGTCGCCAGCCAGCCAAGTCAGGAACTAAAATATCCAATCCTAGGTGCAATTCTGGCTCGTCTAAAATCCACCAACCCCCTGGCCCATCGCCACGACCTTTTTGGTATGGGCCGATTAACTCTCCACCCAGGGATGATGAAGCCAGCGCATGTTTCGGCGCGGGCCGGGGCATGACAATCAATTGACCGTGGATGATTTGCGCGACCATGTGGTCGGGCACTTGGCACAAGTCTTCGTAAGTGGCGAATCGTTTAGCAGGTATGGACATGGGCATCCTCCATTGATTGGGCTGGGGCTATTGTAGCGGATGGGCGGATTTATTTCAGAAACGCGGCGCGATGGCAGCAATTCTCATTTTGAGCCAAAGCGTGAAAGATAGCTCGTCATTCCGGCAGGGATTGCCGGAATCCAGTCACAGGGACGTGAAGCTTCGAACTTACGACAAGGCTTGCCGTAGCTAGAGGTTTGCCGTCCTTGGGCGCTGGATTCCGGCATCCCGGCCGGAATGACGGACCACAATCATCGTTCTGGCTCAAAATGAGAATTCCTGGCGGGATGGGGTTTACAACCCCGTCGTTTACGTTTCGTGCGCAGCAACCGGTAGCCGCCAAAGCACGAAACACTGCGGACGGCAAGGGATAAGGTGATTTCCAATAATGAATCCACCAAAACCGAAATGAATTGTCCACGAAAATCACGAACAATTCCTCCGCAAATATCCTTGCCAAGCTGGGGCTTGGCGTTCCTTCTGGGAGCGCCAAGCCCCAGCTTGGCCTTTGGATGGGATGTTCTTTATTGGATATCACCTAACATCCCTCCCAGGGATGTTATCCCTTCTCTGTTTTGCCTTCAATGCGTTTCATCACATCCAGCACCAGTTCGCGCTTTTCGCGGGCGATGCGGTACAGCAGGCTGCGGTCGTCCAAGGCTTGGAGGGCCAGAATCAGCGGCTCAAAGATGGGTTGCCCGGTTTCGTCCAAATCCAGCAAGGCATCGCGCACGGCGTTTTGTTGCCCTGCCGACGCTTGTTCTAACAAAACCTCCGTCAGTGCCGATCTAAGGTTTTCCGCTAAGGTCGCGTCGGTGGCGGTGTGGGCCAAAATGTAGGTGACGGCGGCGGGGAGGACGGTTTGCCAGTGTCTGGATAAAACCCAGCGGCCATAACTGCTCTCAGGTTCCAAAGCCAAGCCTAAGATCAATTCGTTCACACCCTCTTCCATACGGCCCGTATCCTCCAGATACGTCTCGACGGATATCCTGTGCGCAATCCGCATCCGCTTGAGTTCTTCAATGCGGCCCGTATCTTCCAGATACGCCCCGCCCAGATTGATATGTGCCCAACCGTTTTGTGGATAAAGTTCTAACGCTTTGCGAAAGTTTGCTTCGATGGATTTAGAAAGGTTCTGGTTGTGCAGCGCGGCACTTAGGCCAGTCCAAGCTCGGGTATTTTGTGAATCTAGTGCAAGTGCCTTGCGAAAAGCGGTTTCGGCTTCGGTATTGCATTCCTTGCGAATTAGCGAAGTGCCTAGGTAGAGCCAAACATCGATTGCTTTCGCATCGAGTTCCAGTAATTTTCGGGAGACAGCTTCAGCTTCGTCGAAGCGATTCTGATCCCATAGTAGATTAACCAGATTATTCAAGGCGAAGAGATTTTGAGGATCGATATCGAGAGATTTGTAATATGCGGCTTCGGCCTCGGCATGGTGATTATGTCCTGATAGTACGATACCTAGATTGTTCCAGGCAGCGGTATTATACGGGTCGAATTCGATTGCCTTGAGGAAAGCAGATTTGGCCTCGATAATATTATGGAATAGCATTGTCAACATCACCCCAGTAGCCCTTGCATGACGAGCCGTGTCCTGCCGCCATCCACCCAATTCGTCTAAGCGTGTTCGCGCCCGCCGCAAACCCTCAATACCTAAAGTGTCGCGCAATCGTTGCCACCATTCGCCATCTCGGGGCCGAAAACCCAGTGTACGGCGAATATCGGTTTCCAACAGCCAGACAATTTCAGCCAGCAGATACCGCCAGCCGTGGCTTTCCACCGGGTCGTTGCTATCGGCTATATCTTCATCCAACGCACGGCGGTCATTGTGGGCAATGGCATCACGCACCAAAGCCTCAAAAACCTCGCCGCGCCCATCATCATTCGCCGCCGCGCTCAACGCATGAAGATGGGACAGCTTTTCCGCCCGTGCGGGTTCAGCCAACGGCCCGGCCAAATCCCCTTCCAAGCGTTTGGCCCAGTCCTTGAAATCCTTGCGGCTGTAAAACGTCTGCATGAAGCCCACTAACCAGCGCAGCCGCCGCCGGCCTTCGCGGCTGTGGCGCATTAAATAATAAACATTGTAAAAGCGTTCGCTGACTTGATAACGCTTTTTCTTGTCTCCGCCGGTCTCTTCGACGAAGCCTTCGTCGATTAATCGCTTGATCTGGGCACTGACATAATTGGAGGGTTTGCGCAGTTCGCGGCGGATGTCGTCCACCGTGATGGGGTCCCAGCGGCGGGCGATGGCATCGAATACGCGGCGGGTTTCCTTGGCTTTCAGGCTGTCGATGCGGTGTTTGAAAAACGGCGTGGCTTCGTCCAACAAGCGTTCCAAATCTTGGCGCAAATCGCCGTCCAAGCCGTCGCGCAGCACCCGGTAGCCGAGTTTGACTAGGCGCGGATTGCCGCCGGTCAAAATGCGCAAGGCCGCCACCCGCTCCGGGGCTTGTTCAATGACGTGGATCACACTCTCGTCGCCAAGCATCCGGGCATAACCGCGCAAGAAGCCTTCCAGTTCGTCTTGGCTCAAGCGGTCCAGTGTGAAGGTGCGGAAAAAGTCATGAAACGCCTGGTCAACCTCGGTGATTTCTTCAAAATAACTCGGGGCCGCGCCGATCACCATGCAGCGCGGGTCGGTCATCCAAAGGGCGCGTAGCGTATGTAGAGCCTGCCCATCGTCGATGGCTTGGAAAATGTCGTTTAGGTTGTCGATCAGCAACAAGGCGCGTTGGCCGGTTTCCGCCAGCAATTGGAAAAACCGCTCCTGCGCTCGTCCTGCCATGTCCTCGGGGTTTTCATCCAGCAATTGTTCGGCGGCTAGTGCTGGGCGACCTAACGCGGATTCCAGATGACGGATGGTTTCCAGCCAGAAATCCGCCAAGTCACCAATGCCGTATTGCTCCTCTTGGAACAACAGCGGCAGCCAAGCGGCTTTCAGCGTTTCATCGCCGTTGACGCGATGCATGATGGCGCACAGCAATGTCGTCTTGCCCATGCCGCGTGGGCCGATGACGACGACATGCTGCTGCGGTTGCTGCGGCCCGTTGTGGCGGATGATGTCAAGAATGCGCTCCAACAAGCCCTTGCGGTCGATGAATTCGGCCAGTAGTGCTTCGGAGTCTAGGGTCGCGGGGTTGTAGAGGTTTAGCGTGGGGTCTTGGGTAGTCATCTCGGCTGGTCTGGTTTTTGCATGTAGCCGGACGGGATTTATAATCCCGTCCGTAAGGTTTCGTGCTTAGACCATAATGGTTGCACACAAAACGTAAGCGACGGGGTTGCAAACCCCATCGCGCTGGGTCGCTGCCATTAAGTTAAGAAAAAGCTCGTCGTTCCGGCAGGGATCGCCGGAACCTAGGCTCCAAGGATGGCATAGATTGTTGGCATCCCTGCAATCTGGATTCCGGCGGTCCATGCCGGAATGACGGCTTAACTTAATGGCAGTGTCGCGCTGGGTAGGGTCGATCATACTTTGCCCTTCCACCGCCAATAATCCCGCAACAGATGGGAGAAAAACCGGATATTCCCGTCTTCTGCTTCGGTCAGGTAGCCGTCATGGTCCAACACTTCCAAAACGTATTGGTAATCATCGTCTTCGAGTTGAAAAACGCGGCTGCGCAATTCTTCACGCGAAACGCCAGAATCCTTGGCGGCAACTAATTTAAGCACCGTGCGGGCAGTGGCTGCCAACGGTTTTTCGAAGATTTCAGCCAAGCGAGTCCACGTCCAATCCTATCGACCCCGTTAGCAGGAAGCGCACCGGGCTGTCGGTATTCTCTTGCAAACAGCCCCGCAGCCAGCGCACGGCGGCATCGGCCTCATCCGCGCCGTGTTTGCGGGCAATCAAATCCACCATGGTGGGGAATTCATCGAGCAAGAACCAAACTGGCTCGCGCAAATGGCCCAAGCCATCCATCAAGCGGTCGGCGGCATCGTTCCAGTCCGCTTCTTTCAGATTGACAACTTCGCTGTCCAGTCGCTCCAAGAAGTCGCCCGCTGTTTTGAGTGTTTTCAGCCAAGTATTGTCTTGGATGCCCCGCAACGCCTTCACCATAGCTTTAATCCAAAGCCTAGGGTGGTTGCATTTTTCCAAGTTGATGAACACGCACCGTGCCTGGGCGATTTCTTTCAAGTGCAGCACCACGCTGGTTTTGCCAGTGCGGCGCGAGGAACAAGACATGTTCGACGCGCAAAGCGTTTAGCAAATTATTAACTGATGTTACGCAAACGCGAAGGCCGTAGCCCGGATGGAGCCGCTTGCGGCGTAATCCGGGAGAACGTGGCCACAAACCCGGATTGCGCCGCAAGCGGCTCCATCCGGGCTACCATGCTGAGATTCCATTGCACGGTGCGTAACATCAGTTATTAACAATGTTGTCGCGTGGAAAGAAGTCGCTGCCGGTTGCCGGTGCGCCGATCTTGATTTGCATGGGTTCGGACATGGCGGATTTCCTATTTTAAAATCTGCCAAGAGTATAGCAACAAATCAGTTGCGCAACAAAATAATTGCGCAATAGATTTGTTGCTAAGGATTCAGGGATGAATCCTTACCCCTGCAACTTCCTGTACTTAATCCTATGCGGCGTATCCGCATCCGTGCCTAGGCGGCGGTGGCGGTCAACTTCATAATCGGCATAGTTGCCTTCAAACCAAACGACTTTACTGTCCCCTTCAAACGCCAGCATATGCGTGGCGATGCGGTCTAGGAACCAACGGTCATGGGAGATGACCACCGCGCAGCCGGGGAAGTCTAGCAATGCTTCTTCCAAAGCCCGTAGCGTTTCCACGTCGAGATCGTTGGTTGGTTCGTCCAGCAGCAGCACATTGCCGCCGCTTTTCAACACTTTGGCTAGGTGGACGCGGTTGCGTTCGCCGCCGGACAGGTCACCGATGCGTTTTTGTTGGTCTGACCCTTTAAAGTTGAAGCGTCCGCAATAGGCGCGTGACGGGGTGGTGTAGGTGCCAACGGTAATCAGATCAAGGCCGTCGGAAATTTCCTCCCATACCGTCTTGTTGTCGTCCAAGCTATCGCGGCTTTGATCGACATGAGATATTTGCACCGTCTCGCCGATGCGGATGGAACCCGCGTCGGGTTGCTCGACACCGGCCATCATGCGGAACAGCGTGGTTTTGCCCGCGCCGTTGGGTCCAATGATGCCGACGATACCGCCGGGCGGCAGGTTAAAGCTCAAATCGTCGATCAACAGCCTATCGCCAAAGCCCTTGCGGATGCCCACCGCCTCCACCACCACATTGCCTAGGCGCGGTCCTGGAGGGATGTAGATTTCCTTGGTTTCGTTGCGCTTCTGGTTTTCTTGGGAAGACAATTCGTCAAAGCGGGCCAGTCGCGCTTTGGATTTGGCATGGCGGCCTTTCGGATTGGAGCGGACCCATTCCAACTCGGCTTTCATCGCCTTCATACGGGCGCTTTCCTGCTTTTCTTCGATTTCCAGGCGATTTTCCTTTTGTTCCAGCCATGAGGAATAATTGCCTTCCCACGGGATGCCGTAGCCCCGGTCCAATTCCAAAATCCAGCCGGCCACGTTGTCGAGGAAGTAACGGTCATGGGTGACGGCAATCACCGTGCCGGGGAAATCATGCAGGAAGTGCTCCAGCCAAGCCACCGATTCGGCATCCAAATGGTTGGTGGGTTCGTCCAGCAGCAGCATGTCAGGGCTTGATAACAGTAGCCGACACAGGGCGACGCGGCGGCGTTCGCCACCGGAAAGCTTGGTCACATCGGCATCCCAGTCCGGCAAGCGCAAAGCGTCGGCGGCGACTTCCAGTGTGCGATCCAAGTTATGGCCGTCGCTGGCTTGGAGGATGGACTCCAATTTAGCCTGTTCGGTGGCCAAAGCATCAAAATCGGCATCCGGTTCGGCATAAGCGGCATAGACCTGATCGAGACGGGCTAGGGCATCCTTGATGTGTGAGAGGGCTTCTTCGACATTGCCGCGCACGGTTTTATTGGGGTCCAGTTGCGGCTCCTGAGGCAAGAAACCGATGTTGATGTCGGACTGGGCGCGGGCCTCGCCGTTGAATTCCGTATCCACCCCCGCCATGATGCGTAACAGGGTGGACTTGCCCGAGCCGTTAAGCCCCAACACGCCAATTTTCGCGCCGGGGAAAAAGGACAGGGAGATGTCGCGCAGAATTTCGCGCTTGGGCGGGACGACCTTGCCCACCCGGTTCATGGTGTAAATGTATTGTGCCATTCGTAGATGCTGTCTAGTGGGGGGAAAGCACCATTATCCCACGTTCGAGCGTCACAAGGCAGACTGGAAGCGATTCCCCTCGTGACCCATCAGCCAAGTTAGGTCGGGCGCGTCTCTTTGGCGAACGCCCAACGTTGGAATGTCGGGCAACGGTGAAGCTGTTGCCCGACCTACGGTCTATTGCGCCTTAGGGCCTTGGACATGTTATTCCCCGGCCTCTTCGATAACTCGGCGGTACAAGGCATCGCTGATCCAAAAACCAGCCACACGGCGAAGGTCATCCAAAGATGGACGGATGGAATCGATCAATCCTCGTTTTCGGGCCAAGAGCAGAACTCCCATCAAGCCTGTCACCGATAGCCCCAAGCGGTGCGCCACCAACCTTCCCCGGCGTTCGTCGATCAGCAATAGTTTAGCCTTGACTTCTAGGGCGCAGGCAATGGCCTCTGCCTCTCCGGGATCAAGTTCTAAAAGAAGGGAGGCTACCAAAGGTGGATTGTTCACCGGATACTGACGAATCCAAGCGGCTGTCCGCACTTCCACAGCCCCAGGTGAATTAGGAGCGGCTACGGTAATTTCATGGAAAACCGCTGGAGGAATGACGATTTCACCGTACAGCATAGGCAGCCAATCAAGTCGGCCAATACAGGCCAGATTGATGATGGGCGACGTGTTGCTGACGATCATTCAAAACATTCCCAATTGTTGCAAGGTCGCTAAATCTTGCTCAAACTCCGGTACATCGTAATGCGGCGAAATACACCGGCTAGCTAAAAGGTGTTGGAATTGAATCGAGGGCATATTGGCAAGTTCCGCGGCTTGCATCAAGGTCAAGCGATCTTGTTGAAAAAGCAGCACAGCTAGTTCTTGCTTGAGTTCCACCGCCGTCAGATGTGCGGCATATAAAGTTTCATCGGGTATTACGACGGCCATGATGATAGTCTCGGGTTCGGGATTTCAATCGGAGGGTTGGGAACGAGGAAATAATGCTTATAGAACTGATGTTATGCAACCGCGCAGACCGTAGCCCGGATGGAGCCGCTTGCGGCGCAATCCGGGAGAAGAACGTGGACACAAACCCGGGTTGCGCCGCAAGCGGCTCCATCCGGGCTACAATGCTTTATTATTCCATAGTTGAAAGGCAAAGCGGGATTTGTAATCCATTCATGCGGAATATGACAAGTTGTTAGCCTAAGTGCTTGACCAAGCAATTATGTTGGCTTGTGCTCCCAACGATGAGGTTTTCCTGTAGCCCTCTCATACAGTGTCTCCGGTGCAATATCGAAACCGCATTCCCAAGCCAAGGTAGGCCATGAATCCAAATAAAAGCGTTTAAACGCATCAACATTCTGCAAAGGCTCGGCGGCTTGATATTTATCAATCAAATCTTTCAAATCGACTACTCCGGCATCGCCTGTGTTGAATCTTAACCAGATTGAGA
>QJPH01000359.1 GCA_003242955.1 Candidatus Methylumidiphilus alinenensis | reverse complement strand
CCCTACCGCGTTAAGGGAAGCCCATAGGTGGATTATTATACGCGTTTAAATGATTGGTTGGCATACATTTCTGCAAAAGGTATGTGAAGCATAGAGAAATCTTGATATACAGCATTTTCATCTTAAAAATATACCTAAAACAGACATTCCGTTAAACCTTCAGGTTAACCGAATAACCTGTGCTATCATACCCACTACCAAGTAACTCTTTGATGTTGAAAATGCTGTATAATTGGTTTCCAAAACCGGTGTCTGAGTTCACGAAGTGGGTCAGGGTGCCCTATATCGCCAACGTACGGTTTGTACTCCGAGCTCACTAAAAGTTTTATGAGATCTTCACGTGCTTTCTGGATATTATATTTAAAATCAATATATTGAAGTCGTGGAATACGAATATGAAAGTCTATAGGCTGACAATCTTCTATCAAAACAGGTATAATGCGGTCGGGTATGTTATTTATTGCCCATGAGATTTCATCTTTTACCCACTCCGATGCCGTAGATCGTGGCGACATAACGAGCACTAACCACTTTGACGATTTAAGCGCTCCAAGAAATGAGAACCAGTGGTCAGCCGATATCTTCGTGGTTATCAAGCAATCAATTGGTCAATGTTGGAATGACTTGGTCAGTATAGTTCTAAACCCGGCTACACGACTGTCCCGCCGCGTGTTGTGGGGTCATAAGCCAGATTTGTGTCTTCGGCAGCTTCAAACACCCCAAGCACTGCATTGGCTTCATTCCAGTAGGGATTTTGCTGTAACTGGGCGTGAGTGGTGAAGTGGCGGCTGTACAGGCGCGACAAGCGTGACTGCGCAGCCGGGTCAGAGTAATCACTCAAGCTTTCCACAACCTGTATCGCGGCAGCACGGTTATTGCAGACCAGCAACAGATCGCAACCGGCGGCCAGTGCGGCTTTGGACCGATCTACATCATTGCCGACGGTCGCGGCGGCGGCCATATCCAGCGCATCACTGATGATAACCCCTGCGAATCCCATGCGACCGCGCAATATTTCCCTCAACCAGCGCGGTGAAAAACCGGCAGGGGCTTCGTCCACTGCCGGATACACGACGTGGGCAGGCATGATGGCTTCCAAGCCCTGATTGACCAGTGCTTGAAAAGGTGCAATATCTTCCTGCAACAAGGTTTCAAAACTGCGTTCATCATGTGGCAAGCCCAGATGGGAGTCTATCGACACACCGCCATGCCCTGGGAAATGCTTGCCAACCGAGGCCATGCCAGCGAGCCTTGCGCCCTGCATCCAAGCCAAGCCCAGTCCTGTCACCGTCTGTACATCATGACTGAAAGCCCGGTCGCCGATGGCTCGGCAAATGCCCCGGTCAATATCCAGAACGGGCGCAAAGCTGAAATCAATGCCGACGGCTTGCAGTTCGGATGCCATCAACCAGCCCATCAACTTCGCGGCCCTTTGGGCTGTTTCCGGTGCTTGTCGGTGTAGGCTCCCATAATAACCCGCCGGTGGCAACCGCTTGAAGCCATCACGGAAACGTTGCACCCGCCCCCCTTCCTGGTCCACCGCAATCAACAAATGGGGTTCCTTCAACGCACGGATGGAGCTCGTCAACGCAGCAAGCTGCTGTGGGTCATGGTAATTCCTGGCAAATAGGATAACCCCGCCCACCGCAGGGTGCATTAACAGTTCACGGTCTTCGGCAGTTAGTTCAGTGCTAGCCACATCCAGCATGACGGGTCCTAAGGGCATTGGTAAGCTCTTATATTATTGTAGGGTGTGTTTGAAACATAGGTATATAGATACCTGATTACGAAGATTCTTCGGCTAAACCGGCCAGCGCGTCATACCGGCAGGGATTGCCGGCATCCAGAACACAGGGAGGTGAATCGAGATTGCCCTCCATGGCGACTGGATTCCGGCAATCCCTGCCGGAATGACGAATACGGCTAGGTGTTACGAATTGGCTGAACAATCTTGCTAATCAGGTTAGGCTATGTTACCACAAGCTTTTGGTAATGATTCTGTTAGAGGGTGTGCAATGAAAAGTGCTGCGGGAGTGCAAGGCTTGCCTTGCGAGGTAATTGTGCAGGCAAGGCAAGCCTTGCACTCCCGGTGCAATTCCCGTTTTGCCCTAGCGGGTCCATCCAACTTTAAAAAATCGCTTGCGATTTTTTGTCGAATAAACACCCCGAGGCGAGGTGATTGTCTGACTCGTTACATAGGCAATTGGTGATTTATCAGCCATCTTACTCAATATAAACAATGTGATACAGAAAATATTTCTCTTGGCACACCGGTTGCATTAGTAGTGTTGCGTCAAGCATCACCAACCCAGCGAAGGAGAAAACCATGGCTAAAAGATTACGTCAATGCGCCATCTATGGCAAAGGCGGTATCGGTAAATCCACCACCACCCAGAACCTTGTTGCCGCTTTGGCAGAACAAGGCCAGAAAGTAATGATCGTCGGCTGCGACCCGAAAGCCGACTCGACCCGTCTGATTCTGCATGCTAAGGCACAGAACTCCATCATGCAAATGGCCTCCGATGCCGGCAGCGTGGAGGACTTGGAACTTGAAGATGTATTGAAAGTGGGCTACAGAGACATCAAGTGCGTCGAATCCGGCGGGCCGGAGCCGGGTGTCGGCTGCGCGGGCCGTGGCGTTATCACCGCCATTAACTTTCTGGAAGAAGAGGGCGCTTATGACGAAGACCTAGACTTCGTATTCTACGACGTGCTCGGCGACGTGGTCTGCGGTGGCTTCGCTATGCCCATCCGCGAGAACAAAGCGCAGGAAATCTACATCGTCTGCTCCGGTGAAATGATGGCCATGTACGCGGCCAACAATATCGCCAAGGGCATCGTGAAATACGCGAACTCCGGCGGTGTCCGCTTAGCCGGTTTGATTTGCAATTCCCGCCAGACCGCCCGCGAGGACGAGTTGATTATGGAACTGGCAAGGCAGATGGGTACTCAGATGATCCATTTCGTTCCGCGTGACAATGTCGTGCAACGCGCCGAAATCCGCCGCATGACGGTCATCGAGTATGAGCCGCAAGCCAAGCAAGCCCAAGAATACAGGGACTTGGCGATGAAGATCATCAACAACAAGAACCTAGTCATCCCTACGCCCATCACGATGGACCAATTGGAAGACTTGTTGATGGAATTCGGCGTGATGGAAGAAGTTGACGAGAGCATCGTCGGCAAGACGGCCCAGGACGAAGCCGTAGCCGCTTAAGAACGGTGGTGAGTGGTTAGTGGCTAGCGGACAATAATTGTCCGCTGCCATTCACTAGCCACTAGCCACTAACTACTAGCCACTCAATTCAGGAGGCATTTATGACAGCCATGACTCGCGAGCAAACAGAGGCCCTCATCCAAGAGGTTCTAGAGGTTTATCCCGACAAAGCCAAGAAAGACCGTGCCAAGCATTTGGCGGTCAATGACCAGTCGATTGAAAAATCCAGCAAGTGCATCACCTCCAACCGCAAATCGCTGCCTGGGGTGATGACTATCCGCGGTTGCGCCTACGCCGGCTCCAGAGGCGTGGTGTGGGGACCGATCAAAGATATGATCCACATTTCCCACGGACCGGTTGGCTGCGGCCAGTATTCACGCGCTGGCCGTCGCAACTACTACATCGGCACCACTGGCGTGAATGCTTTCGTGACGATGAACTTCACGTCGGATTTTCAAGAGAAGGACATTGTGTTTGGCGGAGACAAGAAGCTGGCCAAGCTGATCGGGGAAATTGACACCCTGTTCCCACTCAACAAAGGCATTTCCGTACAGTCCGAATGCCCCATCGGCCTGATCGGCGACGATATCGAAGCGGTCTCCAAGAAAGCCTCGAAGGAACTCGGCAAACCGGTCATTCCGGTGCGTTGCGAGGGTTTCCGTGGCGTGTCCCAGTCTTTAGGCCACCATCTTGCCAATGACGCGATACGCGACTATGTGATCAGCGCCCGCGACGGCGACAACAGCTTCGTGACCACCCCTTACGACGTGGCTGTGATTGGTGATTACAACATCGGAGGCGATGCCTGGTCTTCGCGCACTTTGCTGGAAGAGATGGGCTTGCGCGTGGTGGCCCAGTGGTCCGGCGACGGCACGTTGTCGGAGATGGAACTGACCCCGAAGGTCAAGCTCAACCTGATCCATTGCTACCGATCAATGAACTACATCGCCCGTCACATGGAGGAGAAGTACTCTGTGCCGTGGATGGAATACAACTTCTTCGGGCCGACCAAGATCGCCGAGTCCTTGCGCAAAATCGCCGAGCAATTCGACGACACCATCAAGGCCGGAGCGGAGCGTGTCATCGAACGCTACAAAGCCGAATACGAGGCGGTAATCGCCAAGTACAAGCCACGGCTGGAAGGCAAGAAAGTCATGCTGTTCATCGGTGGCCTGCGTCCGCGCCATGTCATCGGCGCTTACGAGGACTTAGGCATGGAAGTGGTCGGCACGGGCTACGAATTCGCCCACAACGACGACTATGACCGCACCATCAAGGAAATGGGCAACGCCACGCTGCTCTATGATGACGTGACCGGCTATGAGTTTGAGGAATTCGTCAAGAAGATCAAACCTGATCTGATCGGCTCCGGTGTCAAGGAAAAATACATCTTCCAGAAGATGGGTGTGCCTTTTCGCCAGATGCACTCTTGGGATTACTCAGGTCCTTACCACGGCTATGACGGTTTTGCCATCTTCGCCCGCGATATGGACATGACCATCAACAACCCTTGCTGGAATAAAATCCAAGCGCCTTGGAAGAAGGCGGTAGCCAAAGAAGAACCAGTCCGCGCTGCGGCAGGAGGCTAAATTGAATGGTTCCCACGTTCTGCGTGGGAACCTAGTCGGAGGCATCAGCGTGGCGCACCCGGCATAGAGCGTCAAAGGCAACATTCCCACGCCGAGCGTGGGGACGATGAAACAAATTACCAACCATAGCCTTGTCCACAGATTAGTGGCGGCTAGGAGGACACCATGAGCCAAGCAGTAGAAAACATCAAACCCAGCTATCCCTTGTTTCGCGACCAAGAATACAAGGATAACTTAGCCCTCAAACGAGATTTATACGAAGAGCGCTTTCCCCAGGAAAAGATCGACGAAGTGTTCCAGTGGACCACCAGTCAGGAGTACAAGGAGTTGAACTTCAATCGTGAAGCGCTGACCATCAACCCGGCGAAAGCCTGCCAACCCTTAGGCGCGGTGCTGTGTGCACTGGGCTTCGAAAAGACCCTGCCGTATGTGCATGGATCGCAAGGCTGCGTCGCCTACTTCCGCACCTATTTCAACCGCCATTTCAAAGAACCGATTGCCTGTGTGTCGGATTCCATGACCGAGGACGCGGCGGTGTTCGGCGGTCAAAAGAACATGTTTGATGGCCTGGAAAACGCCAAAGCGTTATACAAGCCAGACATGATCGCGGTTTCCACCACCTGTATGGCGGAAGTCATCGGCGACGACTTGAATGCCTTTATCAACAATGCCAAGAAGGAAGGCCATATCGCGCAGGAATTCCCGACCCCCTTCGCCCACACGCCGAGCTTCGTCGGTAGCCACACCACGGGTTGGGACAACATGTTCGAAGGCATTGCCCGCTACTTCACCCTCAACACCATGGAGGGCAAAGAACCGGGTAAAAATGGCAAGCTCAATCTGGTGCCGGGTTTTGAAACGTATCTGGGCAACTTCCGCGTGATCCATCGCATGCTGAACGAGATGGGTGTGCCGCATACCCTGTTGAGCGATCCTACCGAAGTGCTGGACACCCCCGCTGACGGTCAGTTCCGCATGTATGCGGGCGGCACCACCCAGGACGAAATCAAGGACGCGCCCAATGCCTACGACACTATCCTGTTGCAGCCTTGGCAGTTGGAGAAGACCAAGAAGCTCGTCGAGGGTACTTGGAAGCACGACGTGCCCAAGCTGAACATCCCGATGGGCTTGGAATGGACCGATGCCTTCCTGATGAAGATATCCGAAATCACTGGCAAGCCGATTCCTGCCTCGTTGGAAGTCGAACGCGGTCGTTTGGTGGACATGATTACCGACTCTCACGCCTGGTTGCACGGCAAGAAGTTCGCGCTGTGGGGGGATGCCGACTTTGTGATGGGGATGGTCAAGTTCCTGCTGGAATTGGGCGCGGAGCCGACCCACATCCTCTGCCACCATGCCAACAAGCGGTGGAAGAAGGCGGTGGAAGAAATCCTGAAGGCATCGCCCTTCGGTGCTGGTTGCGAAGTCCATATTGGTCGCGACCTGTGGCACATGCGTTCGCTGGTGTTCACCAACAAGCCGGATTTCATGATCGGCAACTCCTACGGCAAGTTCATCCAACGCGACACCTTGTACAAAGGCCAGGAGTTTGAGGTGCCATTGATCCGCATAGGCTTCCCGATCTTCGACCGGCATCATCTGCATCGCCAGACTACGCTAGGCTACGAAGGGGCCATGTACCTGCTGACCACCATCGTCAACGCGGTGCTGGAACGGTTGGACGACGAAACCCGTGGCATGGGGACGACGGACTATAACTACGACTTGGTACGGTAAGGCATAAGCAGGGTCTGCAGCCGGACGGGATTTGAAAACCCGTCCGTGTAGATTTTGCTTTGCTCTTAACGTTGCGTCGTTGCGCCGTTGCGTGAGACAAAAAAAATCTTCGCCCATTGAATGGCATGCCGCATTGCGAGAAAGGCAAAAGAAGGTTTCACGCAACGGCGCAACGACGCAACGTAAAAGCGTGAGTAATGGGTGATATTGCAATGTCCAGGTTGACAAATTGACGGTAAAGCAATCGAGTAGACTGGGATTGTGTTCGACGATAGCGATACCTGATTTGTATCGTTCCCACGCTCTGCGCTCGCCGTTATACACAAGTGTAGGGAGTACGTCATTCCGGCAAGGATTGCCGGAATCCAGTCCACAGGGATGTGAAACTGTGGGCTGCAAATTATCAAAATCAAACACTTGCTCTGCGACGAGTTTGCCCTCCATGGCTTCTGGATTCCGGCAATCCCTGCCGGAATGACGGCTTTTCCGGCTTGCCCGGATTTGTGTATAACTACGAGTCCGTAGGGCGGAACCATGGACGGGTTCCGCCGAATGTTGTTGGTGTTCGCCAGCATTCGGCGGATCACATCCCTGTATCCGCCCTACAACTCGTCACTCGTAGGCGGTTTAGGGCTAAAAGAGCGAAAAGCAAAGAGTAAGAGCCACTCTTTATACGGTGGACAGAGTATGCTTAAACTAGATTGGGGTTTATATCGGAAAAAATCTGATTTTTCAGGTGATGTTGAAACCATTCTCCATAAAAAGCCGGCACCTGTTCCAGCGATTCCAGCACGGCAAGACATAGCTCGGCGGTTTTTAGGCCGGGATGTTTAAGGTCAGGCACAATAACCGCCGACATGCCGGCAGAAACCGCGCCTTGCGCACCATATTCGGAGTCCTCAAATACTAGGCATTGTTGCGGATTCAGCCCTAAACGGCCGGCAGCCAGAAAAAACAAATCCGGATGGGGTTTTCCCTTGGACACTTCGTCGCCACCCGTAATGAAGTCGAAGAAATCGCGCAGACCGGCTCGCTTCAATCGGCGGTGGACTTCTTCGCGCCGGGTCGAGGAAGCCACGCAACAGGGGATGCCTTGTTCGCCTAACCAAGAAAGTAATTCGACTGCGCCGGCTTTAACCGCGTAGCCTTCCGTCGCATAGTGTTCGGACACCATTGCCCGTACCCGGTTACAGGCCTCCGCAAAAGGTAGCATTGGCCCGAAAAAATCACCGTACTCTGCTTTAATATCCGCTTCCCGTCTGCCCACCCATTGCAGATAGGTGTCATTGGTCAAGGATACGCCGCTTTGTGCGGTCACTTGGAGCCAAGCGTCCCGGATCGGGCGCTCGGAATCCAACAATAGGCCGTCCATGTCGAAAATTGCAGCCGAGTACATGGGGGTTAAAGCTTCAAGCATAATTTGACAAATTCAAGGATTTGTTTGCAGCAGCTAGGCATATCAATCTCGTTTAGTGATAACGTTTTTCAAGCTTAGGATATAGCCGAAAACAACTTCCCTGTTTAATAAGACAGGATGAACAGGATTGACAGGATTTAAACGTATGAATACGGCTTCATGTCACAAAAAAATCCTGTTTATCTTGTCAATCCTGTCCTGTCTTTTTTCGGGAAGTAGTATTTGACCAAATCCTTAAAGGAAAAAGCAATCTCACGCAAAACTCGCAAAGCCGCAAAGAAGATCGCTTTATCTTTGCGCCTTTGCGTGAAACTTGCTCTATAGGAATTGTCAAATATTATCGCCCCTTACCGCGTTGTTATTGACTATTCTCAAGTACACCAATTCCTCGAATTAGACCAATCAGTGCATCACAGACGTTTTTCTGATTTTGTCTTTGTTGATTATTAACTGTGTGATTGTCATCCATACTCATCCACAGACATTTGTTGACGTTGCAAATTTCCTGAGCTCTGGCATAGGAGTCAGGATATAAATCTTTGTTTTTCTCTAAAAAGGCAAGTGCCGCTTGGTTAAACCCAATTGTAGGAACGTCTGAAGCTGCCTGCTCTAGCAATTTTGTCGCGGCTCGTTCCACGTTATGAATTCTTAGATTTTCTTGCCAATACCAAACTGCTGCACTTGCAAGTAATGTCATCCCAAGCCCATAAGCAAGATGTATAGCTTTCTGGTGCTTGCTTTGAACTGGTAAGAGTAAACCGACTACCGATGCGATAGAACCCACGACACCTAAGACCATTGTAAAATTCATCTGCATTTTCTACCCAAGAACTGTTCCTAGTGGGGGAATGGAGGCAACTCGACAACGCTAAACTGTTCCTCTACGTTGGATGTCTTTGTAAGCAACTTAGGTCATTTACAATAATGAATCTACCAAAAGCATTGTCCACGAAACACACGAAAGGCACGAACAAGACATGCTTTTTGTTCGTGTTTTTCGTGCCTTTCGTGGACTGTATTTTTTGCCTACGGATCAGATTCTTGATGGGATGTTCTTTCTCAGAAATCACCTTAAGTAACCAAATGATTTCACGCACCATGGGCCGGAATAATCCCATTTACGGGCGTTTCCGGCAAGAGCATCACTTGGACAAGCAGCTCACTCCGCAGGAAACGCCCACTTTGCTGGGCTTATTCCGGCCTACATCTGGCATCAAGCCTAACATCAATTATATAATGAAACATTTATTGAAGCATATTATCTTACCTAATTATGAAGATGCTTCTGCTATTCCGTCATTCCGGCAGGGATCGCCGGAATCCAGATTGCAGGGATGCCCCAAAGTCCGCGCCGTCCATGGAGCCTAGGTTCCGGCGATCCATGCCGGAACGACGACGTTTTGGGTTTAGCTGAAAAATCTTCCTAATCAGGTTATCTTATGCGTCTTCCCGATTTCAAAACCGCAAGCGTCCTTGTCGTGGGCGATCTGATGCTTGACCGCTACTGGCAAGGCACTGCCTCGCGCATTTCCCCTGAAGCCCCGGTTCCCATTGTCCATATTAAGGAAAACCAAGAGCGTGTCGGCGGTGCGGCGAATGTTGCCCTCAATATATCAGCTTTAGGTGGACATGCGAAGGTCATGGGATATTGCGGTCAAGACGAGGCAGGCGATTCACTCATCGCTTTGTTGGGCAAGGCCGGTATTGATTGTAATGTCTTCCGCCAAGAAGATTTCCCCACCATCACCAAGGTCCGCATCCTGAGTCGGCATCAACAATTGATTCGCTTGGACTTTGAGGATTCATTCTGGGATGTGGATGCCACGCCACTTTTAGATGCCTTCCAAGGGCAACTTGCCCATGCGGCAGTCGTGGTACTGTCCGATTACGGCAAGGGAACCTTGGCAGCGGTCAGAGAAATGATCGAATTGTGCCGGGTCGCAGGAAAACCGGTCTTGGTTGACCCCAAGGGGAGCGATTTTGATAAATATCGCCATGCTGACCTGCTCACACCGAATCTGGCCGAATTTGAGGCAGTGGCCGGCAAATGCCGAAACCAAGCGGAATTGGAGGAAAAAGGCAAGGCATTGCTGGAACGATTGGAATTGGGAGCATTATTGGTGACGCGTGGCGAGGACGGCATGAGCTTGCTGCGTCCAGGGTTTGCCCCATTGCATTTACCAACGAAGGCCATGGAAGTTTTCGACGTGACAGGTGCCGGCGACACGGTGATTTCAGTTTTGGCGGCGGCACTTGCGGCGGGTTGCCCATTGTCTGAATCCACCTCGCTCTCGAATCTAGCGGCGGGAATCGTGGTCGGCAAAATAGGGGCGGCGAGTGTCAGCGCGGATGAACTTGATTATGCCTTGCTTGGGTCTAAGGCTCATCATCGCGGCGTGATTGACTTGGACCGACTGGAGGAATATTTGCAAACCGCCCGTCGTGCGGGTGAAAAAGTTGTCCTAACCAATGGATGTTTCGACATTCTCCACCCCGGCCACGTGCATTACCTACAACAAGCCAAAGAGTTTGGCAACCGGCTAGTCGTTCTGGTCAACAGCGACGAGTCGGTTCGCCGCTTGAAAGGGCAGGGCAGGCCAGTGAATTCCTTAGAATATAGGATGGCCATTTTGGCGGCATTGGAATGTGTAGACTGGGTCGCCGCGTTTGATGAAGACACCCCCCGCAATGTAATTTGCAGACTTTTGCCTGATGTTCTTGTCAAGGGTGGGGATTATGCCGACATTTCCGCAATCGCCGGTCATGACTGCGTTCTTGCCAATGGAGGCGAAGTGCGATTGTTGAATTTTGTCGAAGGATTCTCCACCACTGCTGTCATTGAAAAACTACGCAATGGCTGATACGGTCACATTTTTGTAATGTCAATAGATTATTCTAGGGCTAAGCATAAAATAAAACGAATTTGGCGTTTTACTTTCAGCAATTCTCATTTTGGCGGAAGCTGAAGGGTGGAGAAAACCGAGTCGGTCTTGGAGACAGTGCCAATGTCAGGGATATAACGTCGAGACCGACTCGGTTTGACCGCCTAGGCCACCTAAAATGAGCCAGTCATGCCAAAATGAGAATTGCTGTTTTTCTTTTGTAGCCTTATGAGTCCAGCATGAATGATGATAATGCAATTTTTCAGAAACCCCGCTCCTTGGATGAGCTATTCAACGCACATCTAGCCAACACCTTTGAGTGCGGTCAGGTTCTGAGCCTTCTTTTTTCAAACCTTGACACGCCAGATGCCTATATAGCGAAAGTGAAAAGCCTTGAGGAGAATGGCGATAGACTCACGGCGGAGGCTTATTCCTCGCTGGAATTACTCACCCACTCCGAGTTTATTCACCTGACCGAGCAGTTGGTCAAACGCTTGGACGATATAGTGGATGGGATGAATAATACCGCCCGGCTGATTGATATCTGTATTCCAAGAAAGATAGAGGATGCGGCGCAAGAGATACTCTCAACCCTGATGTCGATGATAGCAAGATTCCAAGTGGAGGTGGCACGCTATCCAGGGAATGAATTGGCCGATGTCAGAGAGTGCCGAGAGACCCTCAAACGGTGGGAAGAGAGCGCAGATGTCACCTACCACGAGTGGAGGAAGACACAACGTCGGATTAACATGCTCCCTTTGATCGACGAAGCCAATTGGACCGAGATTTTAGGCATCCTCGAACAGACGACGGATGCCGCTTACCATGCGGCACTACTGCTTGAACGCATGGCTAGATTTGGCCTGAGACAATAGCCAAAAAGCTTCGAACTGGCTGGCTGGCAGGGGTTTGCTGAAGAAATACCCCTGCACTTCATTACATCCGTTTTCGCGCAACAAGGCCAGTTGTTCTGCGGTTTCCACCCCCTCGGCGATGGTTTTCAGGCCAAGGTTTTGAGCCAGGTTGATGATTGCATTGACAATGGCCTTGTCTTCCGTGTGTTCGGCCATGTTGCGCACAAAAGATTGGTCAATCTTGAGCTTGTAGACAGGGAACCGTTTGAGGTAACTCAGCGATGAGTAGCCTGTGCCAAAGTCATCAATCGACAGGCGGATGCCGCGTTGATAAAGATCGTCCATTACTTTGATGGCTTGCAATGGGTCATCCATCGTCACCGCTTCGGTAAGTTCCAGTTCCAAGCAGTCGGATGCCATCCCCTCCTCTTCAAGGATCGCGCTGACTAGACTGGGGAGGTCAGGGTGGCGGAACTGCACCACGGAAAGGTTCACGGCAATGACCATGGGTGCGAGTCCGTTGTCCTGCCATCGTTTCATCTGCCGGATGGCGGTGCGCAGCACCCATTCTCCTATCCGCACAATCTGGCCGCTATGCTCGGCGATGGGGATGAATTCGGCGGGCGAAACCGTGCCAAAAACGGGATTGTGCCAGCGCAGCAAGGCCTCCGCACCGATGACACGGCAACCGTCAATGGACAATTGCGGTTGATAGTGCAGATGCAATTCGTCGCGTTCCAGCGTCCGGCGCAGGCCGTTTTCAAGTTGCAGCACACGCGCCGAATGCGCTTGCATTTCTTCCTTGAAAAAGCGATGGGTATTGCGGCCCGCTTTCTTGGCCCGGTACATTGCAACATCGGCATTCTTCGCCAGCGAGTTGAAATCGCATCCATCGCCTGGAAACATGGCAATGCCAATGGATGGGGTTACAACTAGTTCATGCTCATCAATCTGATAAGGGCAGGCGACAGCCAATAACAGGTTTTCCACCACACGCATAGCCCCTTCGGCATCGGTGTCCGGCAAGACGAGGATGAAATCGTCTCCGCCTTGGCGCGAAACCGTGTCCTCTTCCCTGACAGTGGCTTGTATGCGCCGGCCTATTTCAACAAGGAACTCATCGCCGATGCTCTGGCCTAGTGTGTCGTTGATGTGTTTAAAATGGTCGAGGTCTAGGCACATTAGTGCCACTGGCTTGCCGTCGCGTTGCGCCCTGCCCAGTGCGAGGCCGGCACGGTCATTGAGCAATGTCCTGTTGGCCAGCCCCGTCAAGGTGTCGAAATGTGCCAGCCATCGGATGCGCGCCTCGGCCTCCTTGCGCCGGGTCAGATCGCGCACAATGGCCAAAAACTGGTGACTGCTGAGCTTCTTCGCATTGACTTCGGCGTAGAACTTCGTGCCGTCTTTGCGCAAATGTTCCCATTCCCCTATATGGGGGATGCCGTCCATCATGACGGGAACTTCCACATCCAAGCGTGGGCGTTCGTATTCGACCAGGACATCGGATAAACGCAACTGTTGCAATTCGTCGCGGTTGTAGCCTAGCATTCCCAATCCTGCGGCGTTGGAGTCAACAAACCGAAAGTCGTCTGTGATGACGAAAATACCGTCGCCCGCTTGCTCGAAAATATTCCCCAGTCGTTGTTCGCGCTCATGCAAGGTTTCCTCGATGCGTTTGCGTTCGGCCTCACGGTTAAGTTTTTCCAAAGCGAAATTAATGTCAAATGCCATTTCCAGCAGCAGGTTCTGCGCGGCCTCGTCAAAGGAATTGGCTACCGAAGCATACAGCGTGAACGCGCCGATGCACATGCCATTTCGATGCAAGGGCAATGCCGCCGATGCCCCCCAGCCAAAACGCGCACCCTGTTCATGCCATGGCTGGGTAGCCGGGTCGTGCACGAAATCCTGACACCAAAAAGGCCGGTTTTCCTGGACTGACGTGCCTGTTGGACCATGCCCTAACGGGCTGTCAGGCTCAACTGTTATTTGGACATCATGCAAATATTCGGCACCGTCGCCAAAGTGCGCAACGGGCAGGATGTGGTGCGTCTGAGGGTCGATGATGCCGATCCAAGCCATCTTCATTTGACCGAAAACGACGGCGATACGGCAAAGCTCCTGAAAGAGTCCGTCTTCGTCTTGACAACGCACAATGGCTTCGTTGCACTGGCTAAGCGCGGCATAAAGGTTGGTCAGCCGTTGGAGTTTGGCTTCCGCCTGCTTGCGATCGGTAATGTCCTCTATCGTGGTGACGGTACAATCCACCGCCCCGCTAGGTGTTCGAACACACTTGACATCAATGGCGGCATACACCACCGAGCCGTCTTTGCGGATAAAGCGCTTGTCCATGCGGTAGCCTTCGGATTCTCCACGCAGGATATGCTCGTATTCGGCAAGGTTTTTTTGCAAATCGTCTGGATGGGTCAGTTCGGCCCAATTTTTTTTAGCCAATTCTTCGCGGGGATAACCGAGAATGAAGCATAACTGGTCGTTGAAGCGCAACCAGGCTTTGGTGGCGGGCGAGGTCATAGCCATGCCGATGAAAGGCATTTCAAAAAAATGCCTCAGTAACCGGTCCGCTTCAGCCTTTTGCACCTGCAAGGCCAGATTTCCCATGCGCTGTTGCTGATGCCAAAGCATCAGTCCGGCAATGGCTAAAATTGCAACGCTGACGAAACTAATCAGGCTTACCCATAGAATCAATGTAGTCAAGGATGCCAGCACCTCCTCACGATCTATTTTGGCAACAATCATCCAGTCGGTGCCGGGGACTGGTCGAAAGGCCGCCAACACCGTAGTGCCGCGGTAATCGTGGCCTTTCGTGATGCCAGGCAAGCCAGTGCGCAACGCCACAGCGGACGGCAGTTGAGGGGAGGACAACGGGAATCGTAGTCTAAATGCCGTGGCTTTGCTATACCGCAGTTCATTGAGATACACGACCGATTCGCCCTCGCGGCGTATTAGCAAGGTCTCGCCGGTCAGGCTAGGTGTGGGCCATTCTTGGATATAGGGAAACAGGAAATTTTCCGGGTTTTGGTGCAGCACCACAACACCGACGGGAACCTTAAGGTCACTGACAGTCGATAGCAATGGCGCGATGACATCCATGTGGGGATGCCCCGATTCATATAGCGAAAGATTGCCAAAGGTTGTTTGCCCTGTGGTCAAGGCATCTGCCAACAGTGCCTGCATATCGGCCGGGAGAGTCTCGCTTGTCCCTGCTTCCACTAGCACCCGCCCCTGGGAATCGAGCAGGGTTACCGCGTCATACCGATAGGCTTGCCGAACGGCTTGCAAACGACTTAGCAGGTGGTCACGCAGGTGTTCGTTCCCGTTACTCAGGGCGGCGACCTGCTTAATAAATCCCCGGTCAGTCGTGAATACCATGCCATCGGCTTGGCGCTCATGCAGCCAGTTGACAATCTGACTGGCCTTGAGTTTGGCGATTGCTTCCAAATTGGCAAATGCCTGATGCTCCACCGACGGGCCATTTAGCGTTATGATCGATAGGCCGAGCAGTGGCACGAACAACAGCATGGCAATGAATATCAGCATTTTATGGCGTTGGCCAATGGGGCGGTTGCCATGATATTCCTGCTGGTCTTGCGCGGACACGGGATGCAGATTAGTGCGTGACATCGGTTACAAATTATACTATAAGCATTATAGTCGCTTTTCATCAGCATGGCCCTATATAATGCCATTAAAAATAACTTTTCATAGCAGATTAGGGCAAAAAATGGATACGCCAGAAGTGCCTCTTGAGCAAGTAAACGAAACTATTGAGGAACATGCCCAAGAATCAACGGAACCTTGGGTGATGGGAGTGGCCTTGACGGCTGCCATTTTGGCCGCATTGGCCGCAGTGACCGCCTTGTATGCGGAACACTTTGCCACCGAGGCAATGTTGGAACAGATTGAGGCCAGCGACACATGGAGTGAGTTTCAGGCGAATAGCATCAAGGAAAAGGTCATTGAAACCAAGAGAGAGGTGCTATTAATTTTGAAAAAAGACACCGATCCCGAGGATGAAGCCAAGCTGTTAGAATATAAAGGACACAAGGCCGAACTCAAACAGAAAGCCGAGGAGAAAGGCCGCGAGTCGATTAAACACCTACGCGAACATGTGCCGCTTTCGCGGAGCCTGACCCTATTCCAGGTCGGCATTGCCATAGGTGCAATTTCCGTTCTGACCAAGCGTCGTGCATTTTGGTTTGTTTCAATTACATTTGGGGTTATCGGAGTTGGCTTCTTGGTTCGGGGCTTGCTTATTTGAACAATGTAACTAATATTACGCGCCACTTCGGACGGGAATCGTTCCCCCCTTTGGGGAAATCTCCCCTACCCCCTTTGCAAAAGGGGGCAGGGGGATTTCCTAGGGGGGATTATCTGAATACCGGATTGCGTGGCCCGTTCTACAAATCCCCCTCAGTCCCGAAGCGCGACGGGGTTTGCAACCCCGTCGCTTACGTTTTGTGTGTGCAACCATGCCTGTCTAACCACGAAACGTTACGGACGGGATTACAAATCCCGTCCGGCTGTAGGGGGATTGGCTGGTTCCCAAGCTCCAGCTTCACTGCCATTAAGTTAAGCCGTCATTCCGGCATGGGCCGCCGGAATCCAGATTGCAGGGATGCCGACAATCTATACCATCCATGGAGCCTAGGTTCCGGCGATCCCTGCCGGAACGACGCGCTTTTTCTTAACTTAATGGCAGTGAAGCTCCAGCTTGGGAACCCTTGCCTATCAAGCTCCTGCTTGTTCGTTGACCGTTCCTCGGGAAGCAGGAGCTTCAAAGATCGCGTTCCCTAGCTGGAGCTTGGGAACGAGCTAAATAACATGAGGACCAGCCATGACACCACTCGAAAAGGTCGAAACACTCTATGAAGAACTGGTAACGCATTATGGCGAGGGCGAAGATCGGGAAATGCGGGCAGCCGCCCAGCTATTGCTAGTCGCACTGGCCAAGTTTAAGAAACATGGTGGGCTACACGGGGTTGAAATGGCTGGCGAGTATCTGGACTTGCTTAAAAATGACCCAGAAAAACTTGAACGCATCCTGCGTAGCAATAGAAGCGAGTTTTCTGGCCCTTGGTTGGCTTAATTAAATGATGTTACGCAGTGTGCCTTGAATACCTGTCGTAGCCCGGATGGAGCCGCTTGCGGCGTAAAAGTGCGCGGCGGGGTTGGTAACTGCACAGCCCTCTCGCGCTTGAGCCGAGTGTCTGAAATAGCACAACGCCAACCCAGTCCTTATTATAGATTGTCGTATATACGACAAGGCAATGGTTATGAAGCCTACGTTTGACAGCTACTTGGCTAACGGCATCAAGCTTGCTTAACAAACCATAGCAGTCAATGATAGATCAAGAGGCGGATAATGAAAAAAAGCCAAAGCGCCCCTTCCATGGAGCCGGAAAATCCTTCCGGTGGCGAAGTCCTGCACCCTACACAAAAGTTCCCGCAAGGCTTGTTCGCTGAAACTGTGCGGCAAGCCCCTATCGCCATCGCGATTACCGATAGCAAGGCCAATATTGTCTATGTAAACAAAGCCTTTACAGAGATAACCGGTTACGCACCCAATGAGAGCATCGGATGTAATCAATCCATGCTTTCAGACCGTCGAACACCCCGAAAGGTTTACGAAGAACTTTGGAGCAAACTGGAGGAGCAAATTCCTTGGCAGGGTCTATTGCTTAACCGCCATCACGACGGACATCCCTATCTAGCGGATTTGACCATTGCCCCCATCTTGAATTTGCAGGGGGAAACCACTCATTACATTGGCATGCACCGGGATATCACCGAAGTTTACCAATTGCAACAACAGGTGGTCGATCAAAAATTGCTGATTGAGACGGTGGTCGATTCAATGCCGGTGGCGACTCTCTTATTGGACGAGGCGGATTGTATCGTACTGGACAATCAAGCCTATAAAAAAATGGACAGCGACCTTGGCCTGCGTGAACCCTCTAAGATGTTCATGCAAATATTACGCGAAGAAATGGGCAAAGAATGGGATATCCTAAAGGAGAAAAACCTTGGGTTCCGCAACCGGGAAGTCCGCTATGACCGGGGGGGCCGGCACGGGCCGCGTTGGTTCTCTTGCTCTGGAACTTGGTTCAGCCGCGATAGCGGTGGCGTGGACGCGTTTTTCAAGCAAACTTCCCGTACCTACCTTCTGCTGACCTTGGATGATGTAACCCAGCAAAAGAAAAACGAGGGGGAAATTCGTTTCAACGCACTGAAGGCGTTGATGGCGGAGGAGGAAAAAATTCAAAGCCTCAGGGAAACCCTGCTCGGGGCGATGCACCACATCCAAGGGCCCATCAATCTGCTGAATGCGGCTAAGACCTTGCTAGAGCGGCGCGGGGAGGAGCGGCAAAACCCGGCTTTGCTAGACATCCTCGAACAGATACTTGCCGCCGGGGAAGAATCGCTAGACCGCTTGAAACAATGCATCCCCGAAACCGATGAAATCGCTTCGAGCATGGTCAACCTCAATCAAATCCTGCATGAGTGCATTGTCCTTCTTACCCAGCGCCTTTTGGCCGCAGGTGTGGTGATTGATTGGCAGCCCACGCCGATATTGCCCTCGATCATGGGCCAGGAAAACCTCTTGCGCGCGATGTTCAAGCATGTCATGGAAAATGCCATCGACGCGATGAACCAAAGTGGTGTACAGAAAAGGGAATTGCGCATTTCCACTTGGCCTGATGAGGAAACCGTCCACGTCTGCATTGAAGACACCGGCCCCGGCATTCCTGAAAACCTTCATGTCAAGGTCTTTGAACCTTTCTTTTCAACCAAAAGTGGTGGCGGACGGCGTCATTCCGGCATGGGTCTGACCATGGTCCAGGAAGTGATCAACCAGCACTTGGGGCTAATCCGTTTCGACCCTACCTACCGGCAAGGTTGCCGGGTCCATATTCAATTACAAACTCATGCTCAACAAAACAGCGGAAAAAGACCCTATGCCTACGGCTGATCGTACCCGCCTGATTGAACAAGAGTTGGATGCCCTGTATCAAGTCAGCCGTGTGCTGAATAGCTCTTTGCAACTTCGCGACAAGCTCCAAGGTGTTCTGGAAGTGCTGCACGAAAGGGCGGGTATGCGCTCCGGCATGTTGGCGCTGCGTGAAAAAAACACCGATGCTTTGGTGGTTTGTTCGGTCAGGCAAGGGACCGGCGGCACGGACGACCGGGAGCCGGTCCGTTACGAGCCGGGGGAAGGGGTGATTGGCACTATTCTCGACGAGGGTTACACAATAGTCGTCGAACGCATTGCCGATGAGCCGCGCTTCCTTGGCAAGTTGGGCCTTTACGACCCCGCTCTGCCTTTTATTGGCGCACCGATCCGCGTCGGCGGGGACGAAGTGGTGGGTGTACTGGCCGCACAACCGGCAGAAGCGCACCTGCTTGGCGAACGTTCCCGTTTTTTAGAAATGGTCGCCAACCTGATCGCACAAAGTGTGGAAATGCTGCGCGGCGTGGAACAACGCCAAAGGGACTTGACCGAGGAGCGCGACCAGCTTAAACAAAGCCTGCGCAAAAACTACGGCTTTGAGAACATCATTGGACACACTCCCGCCATGTTGCGGGTGTTCGACTTGGTTCGCCAAGTGGCAAAATGGAACACGACTGTGCTGATCCGTGGTGAATCGGGCACCGGCAAGGAAGTGATCGCCAACGCCATCCACTATCACTCAGCCTGCGCCGGCGGACCCTTTATCAAATTGAATTGTGCCGCCCTGCCCGACAATTTGTTGGAGTCCGAACTGTTCGGCCATGAAAAGGGTGCTTTTTCAGGGGCTATAAACCAGCGCAAGGGACGTTTTGAATTGGCCAACCAAGGCACAATTTTCCTTGACGAGATCGGCGAAATCTCGGCCTCATTCCAAGCCAAACTGTTGCGGGTTTTGCAAGAAGGCGAATTTGAAAGGGTAGGTGGCGTTCAAACCCTCAAAGTGCGTGTGCGCATCATTGCAGCCACTAACCGCGACTTGGAGGAAGCGGTGGAGAAGGGCCAGTTCCGCGAGGATTTATATTACCGCCTCAATGTCATGCCGATCAACATGCCTCCGTTGCGGGAACGATTGGAGGATATTCCCCAGCTTGCCGAATACCTGCTGGCCCGCATTTCAAAACAACAAGGCGGCCGTCCGCTGGCCCTCAAAGAGAGCGCGATACGGATACTGATGCGCCACGACTGGCCCGGCAATGTGCGGGAGTTGGAAAACACCTTGGAGCGGGCTGCCATCATGAGTGCCGAAGGCATGATAGACCGCGAAGCCATCGCGCTGACCGGCATTGAGGATGAACTGTCCCTTGGATTACCCGTGACCGCGAAGTCCGAATTCAATACGGAAGGCATGGACGAGCGCGAACAGGTCATCGCCGCGTTGGAACAAGCCGGATGGGTGCAGGCCAAAGCCGCCCGCCTTCTTAACATGACGCCTCGGCAGATTGCTTATCGGGTGAGGATTTTGAACATTAAGATGAAACACATTTAGGCTCACTCATACCATCGTTACAACAGCTTGACCAAAGTGGCGACGATGCCAATGGAAAAGGCCATTAACGCGCCTAACTTGATGACAATGCGTAATTCCATCTCGCGCATGTCACGGCGAAGCAAGTCCACTTCCCTGGTCAAATCGTCCTTGGTTGACAAGTCTTTTAGATTGACCTCAAGGACTTCGGCTAAAGCTTCCGCCTCGGCTTCGGCCTGTTTGTCAGACACACCCGCATCCTTCAGGCGTTTGGAATATTTCAACGTGTCGAATGCAATGGTGGCCATGGGTGTTCACTTGTGGTGTGTAGCGGTTACTAAATCGTATCTTACCCTACTCACTTGTTCCGGGCAATGCCACACGACCGCGGCTAGGGTGTGATTAAAAGTGATGCGGGAGTGCAAGGATGCCGGTTTACTGTAACCCGTAGGGTTGCCAGCTCACGCCGGGGGGAAGCAATTCTCATTTTGAACCATAACGACGCTGTGGTCCGTCATTCCGGCAGGGATTGCCGGAATCCAGTCCACAGGGATGTGAAGCTGTGGGCTGGCACATCCCTTGAATCAAACACTTGCGAGCGTCGAGTTGCCGTCCATGGCATCTGGATTCCGGCAATCCCTGCCGGAATGACGACGTTCTAGCCAAAATGAGAATTGCTCGCAATTCCCGCAGCGACTTGAGTATAACGGTGAGTACTGGAAATTTAGAACGAGTACCCAAGCGTCATCATTTTGTCGAATTGCCATCGGCAACCCCAAGTTTGGCAAAATATTCCAACAACATCCGGTGTATGAAGATATAACCGCCGCCCACTTTTTTGAGCAGGATGAGTTTGACGCAATAATCTAGGAAAGGGACAAATTTGAAAGGTGTCTTCCCGCTGCGCCAAAGCACTAGGCGTAGAACGTAATGCTTGATGGCATCGCCCAAGCCACGGTTTAGACCTAAAATAGGTCCGATAGTGATGCCAGCAACTAAACCGGCAACCAAACCAATTACCGCTATGTCTAACAGCCAACCCAACAATCCCATAATCAGGCCAACAATCAAACTAGCAATCAATCCGACATAAATTCCATTTTTTAGACTTAACTTAATACCTTGATTTGGTTTTGTTTTATCCTCCATGATTTTGGCTGGTTCCCAAACTCCAGTTTGGGAACCTTTGCCTTATAAGCTCCAGCTTGCCATCCCGACAGAAGCTGGAGCTTCAAAGACTGGGTTCCCAAGCAGAGCTTCACTGCCATTAAGTTAAGCCAAAAGACCCTCTCCCCCGGCCCCTCTCCCTGCAAGGGAGAGGGGAGAAAAGCCCCTCCCCCCTCGGGGGGAGGGGTTGGGGAGAGGGGGTAACAGGCTCAGCAATACCTTAACTTAATGGAAGTGAAGCAGAGCTTGGGAACCAGCCAACATAGCCAACGTATTCATAGGAAAACTCCCGCCTGGACCAGCCAGGGTTTGATGAAGGTAAACAACAGACCGGTCGCGCCACAAGCGACTATGATCGGGATGACACCCGCCTTGTAACGAATCAGGGCCAACAAGGCGCATAGGCCAATCAACGAGGAAACGCCGTCGAAGCGTCCCGAAAAACCCTCCGGCCAGAAAACGTGATAGGCGAAGAACGCCGCCAGATTCAGAATCACCCCCACCACAGCAGCGGTGATGCCGGTCAAAGGCGCGGTGAATTTTAGATTGCCATGGGTAGATTCGACCAACGGGCCACCGGCCAATATAAACAGAAAGCTCGGTAGGAAGGTGAAATAGGTGACGACTAGCGCCGCCATAGCCCCAGCTAAAAACAAATGGTCCGGGCCAAAAATCTCCTTCCCCCATCCGGCGACAAAACCAACGAAAGTCACCACCATAATCAACGGCCCCGGCGTGGTTTCGCCCAAGGCCAAACCGTCGATCATCTGGTGCGGGGTGAGCCACTGGTAATGTTCAACCGCGCCTTGGTAGACATAGGGCAATACCGCATAGGCTCCGCCGAAAGTCAGCAGTGCGGCCTTGGTGAAAAACCAGCCCATTTGGGTCAGAGCGCCGTGCCAACCGAAACGGGCGCAGAGGAAACCGATGGCCCCACCCCACAAGACCGCCCCTGCCCCAACGATTTTTAACAACTCTTTCCAAGTGAAGCGGGCATGTTCGGGCGTGGGCGTGTCGTCATCAATCAACGCCGGTCCATAGCTTTGCTTGACCGAGCCATGTCCGCCGCCCACTGTAAATTTCTGCGGTACAAGATAGCCGCCAATGACGCCCAATAGTGCCGCAATAAATACAATCAAGGGGAATGGCGCATTGAATGCGAAGATGGCAAGAAATGCCAAACCCGCCATCGTCCAAAGCAGCCAGTTTTTCAACGCCCGCGAGCCGATGCGGTAAGCGGCGAAAAGCACAATGGCAGTCACCGCCGGTTTGATGCCATACAGCACCCCGGCAACAGCGGTTACATGACCAAATGCCATGTAAATCCAGCTTAAGCCAATCAAGATCAACAAGGACGGCAGGACAAACAGACTACCGGCAATCACCCCGCCCCAACTGCGGTGCATCAGCCAGCCGATGTAGGTTGCCAACTGTTGGGCCTCCGGCCCCGGCAACAACATGCAGTAGTTGAGGGCGTGGAGATAGCGGCGTTCGGAAATCCAGCGTTTTTTCTCTACTAAATCGTGGTGCATGATGGCAATTTGTCCGGCAGGGCCACCAAAGCTGATAAAGCCGAGTTTGAGCCAATACCAAAAGGCTTGCCCTAGGGAAATGGCTTGGGGTCGTTCCTGTATCTTGCCGGGTTCATTCATGCGTCGTTTTCTGTAGTGCCAGATGGAAAGAATCGAAGACTTTTTCGGCTTCGACCAACAGCGTGTCATCGTCGGTCAAGCGACGATGCGGAAGCCCCAGAACCTCTTGTAGTCGCCGTCGCCGTACATCGTCGCGACCACCGCCTTCTGGTTCAGTTCGATAAAGGCGGTGTGCTTGAGCTTGTACCGCGCCTGCGAGTAGGCGCTGGCAGTCACCGTCCCGACACCCAGCCAGGACATCGCCTCGTTGACGACGTTTTGCAAGGACTTCACGCTTTTCCGCAGAACCATGACCAGGACGAGTTCGAAAGTCAGACTGCGGACACGGGTGAATGCTTGGCCCGTCCAGCGGTGGAGGCATTTGAACGCCTCGTCCATGATAAGTGTCCGGCTGGTTTCCACCGCCTGTTCATTTTATCCATTGCGCACTCCAAACTTTGTAATCTTCTCAAATTTCACGGTTTTTTGCTTAACTTAATGACAGTGACGTAGAGCGTGGGAACGATACAACCGGAAAATCCGTCATTTCGGCAGGGATGCCGAAAACCAGGCCATGGAGGGTAACCAGTCGGTTGTGCAAGCACTTGATTCAGGCGACTTGCCTAGCCTTAGTTTACCGTCCGTGGATACAAGGGCATCAGTTGTGTTCCACAGTTTGCCATCCTTGGACGCTGGATTCCGGCATTCCCATGCCGACAAACTTGACCGGACTGGCGGGAAAAACCGAGTCGGTCTCGTTGGATTGCACAGGGGTTCACGATACCTCTTCGAGACCGACTCGGTTTAGCCGCCTAGCCCTACACCAAATCCCGCCCGAACGGGAATAACGACAACGGGATCAGCTTGAGGTGTTGGATGCTAAATGGAATGCCGATGATCGTGATCGCCAAAATCAAGGCACTGGTTGCGTGGGCCACGGCGATGGGCCAGCCGAACAGCAACAACCAGATGACGTTAAAGACTAGGTTTAATACACCGTTGGCATTGTCCAGTTCCACTAGGTTTTTGCCAAACGGTGCGAACACGGCAAAGCCCAGTTTGATCGACTGCAAACCGAAGGGGATGCCGATAATGGTCAGGCACAATACAATGCCGCCTAGGATATAACCCAGGCCGGTTAGCAAACCGCCGAAAATCAGCCAGAGGATGTTTCCTAATAAACTCATGAATATTGCACCTTAGTTGTTACAGCGTTTTCTATTTCTATTAGTTACTTACTTAACGTACATCCATGTCGGCAAAGGGTTGCCGACCTACTGCGTAACAAGGGTCGTAGGGCGGCAACCCCTTGCCGCCAAAGATAAACAAAGTAATTAGTGACATTAAAAATGCTGTAAGTCCAATAAGTTAGGGATTGTTGCACTTTTTGTGGAAGTTGGCAAGCTGCTCTTGTGGGTGTAAGCAATTCAAACGCTTGCGTTGCCTTCGGTAATCACTTTGTAATCAAATTGACTTATGCTTAAGTTGAGATGGGCAGGGACGATCATTGGAACTCTTATCATGTATTCACTTTAGAGAGATACACAGAATGAAGCAATTTATAAAAATCGGCTTGTCGCTTGGCTTGCTGGGTGCCACGGTCGTGGCCCCAGTTCATGCCAACGACCTTGGAAGGGCCAAGTATGTTCTATTAATTAGCGTGGACGGCCTGCACTCGCTGGATGTGGCCAATTATGTGGCAGCCAACCCAAACTCGGCCTTGGCCCAGTTGAGCAGCCACGGCATCACCTACTCGAATGCCAAAACCCCCGCCAACTCGGACTCTTTTCCGGGCTTGATGGCTTTGACCACAGGCGGTAGCCCTAACAGCACGGGGCTGTTATACGATGTGAGCTACTCGCGAGACATTTATGACCCGACAAACACAAATTGCTCCGGACAGCCAGGCAATACGATGGTCTTCGACGAGTCTATAGACTTGTACGATGCCAACAATGTCTCTCAGAATGTGATCAATCCAGCGGCACTGCCTCGCTATAAGGATGCAAACGGCAAGTGTTCGCCGCTTTATCCACACAACGCGATTCACACGAATACCATCTTCGAGGTGGTGAAGGCCAACGGCGGTCATACCGCTTGGGCGGACAAGCACCCGGCGTATGACTGGGTCAACGGTCCATCGGGCACTGGCGTGGATGATCTTTACACCCCGGAAATCACCAATGTCAATGGCTTCGACAACACAGTGAGCGTGGTTTGCACGGCGTACAATGATAGCTTGAAAGTCCAGGGTGTATTGAATCAAATCATCGGACTGACGCACGATGGCAAGTCAGGGGCAGGGGTGCCGACGGTATTTGGCATGAACTTCCAGGCAGTGAGCGTGGGGCAGAAGGTCTCCTTAAACAACAAGGCAGGACTCTGCCCTACAGACACCGACCCGACCATCAACAAGCAACCGGGCGGCTATCTGAACGGTTCCGGGACACCAACGCCGGTTCTTTCCTACGCCCTCAAATTTGTTGATGCCTCGTTGAATCAGATGATCACCGCGCTGAAAAATGAGGGTATCTATGATTCGACCCTATTCGTCGTCAGCGCCAAGCACGGGCAATCGCCGATCAATCCGGCAAAGGTCAACAAGCCAGGTCATTTCGCGGATCTCGTCGCGGCACTCCCTGATGCCGGAACCAACCCGGCGGCGCAAGCGATAGCCAATGCCAATAACTGCTCCACAGGCCCTTGCGGTTTTGTGCAAGACGACGACATCGCCCTGATCTGGTTGCAGGACCAGACCCAAGCCCAAGCGGTTGCCAATTACCTCAATACCAACGCGAAAGCGCTGTTCATTGACGAAGTGATGGCCGGTAACGAACTCACATTGAAGTTCAACAACCCGCTGTCTGACACCCGCACACCCGACATCATTGTTCAACCGCAGTATGGCACGATTTACACCACATCAGGCTCGAAAAACGCAGAACACGGCGGATTCAGCTACAGTGACACCAATGTAGGACTCGTCGTTTCCAATCCCGAAATCAAGAGCCTAACGGTCACAACGCCGGTGGCCACGTCCCAGGTTGCCGTGACCATTCTTAAAGCTCTGGGCATTGATCCGAACAAACTTCAGGCGGTAGTCAAGGAGGGTACTCAGGAACTGCCATTCCTATTCAATCAACAAACCTGTTTATTGGATTGGGCCGAAACCGCCTACCCCACGTTGTTTGCCCCGGGGGGCAGCGCAACCACGCAGACTTCACCACCCTTTACCTATCGCTTCTACCCCGGCACAAATTCTTATGTTGGATTTTCCTCGACAGACAACCATGTCTATTACAAAGGACCGAACGGCGTGTTGCAGGATGAGGGTGATTTGACGACTTGGACCAATAAAGCGGGTTGTTAGAAATTTTTCGGGCAACAACTTGAAGTTACAAAGTTAAAGGCCGTAGCCCGGATGGAGTGGGGGCGACCGGCCGGTCGCCCTTACGGCGTAATCCGGGTTTGTGGCCTGAAATATCAGGAGTATCATACGCCCCAGACACTACCTAGATCAGGTGACTCACTATGACTTTCCAATACGAAATATTTCCCGGATACCGTTATCCACAGGGTGCAAAGCCCGATGGTGAAGGGGTCAATTTCTCCATCTTCGGATTCCACGCCACCCACGCCGAACTGCGGCTTTATGAACGCCCGGACAGCCCAATTCCATTGCAGATTATTCGGCTCGACCAAGAGGAACATAAGACTTTTTTGACTTGGCATGTTTATGTAAAAGGATTGCCGGTCGGCACGTCTTACACATGGCGCATGGATGGACCCCGCGACACGCGGAACACTGGATTCCGTTTCGATCTCAACAAGGAGTTGCTAGACCCTTGGGCAAAGGCCGTCACCAGTCATTTTTGGAATAGGGAAGCAGCCAGCCGGGACGATGCAGACGGGCCTTGTTCCTTCCGGGCAATGGTGGTTGATGATAGCGGCTATGACTGGGAAGGTGACATGCCCATCCGCCGACGTTACGAAGAAACCATCATCTATGAAATGCACGTCGGGGGATTTACCCGCCATCCTTCCTCAAAAGTCGCCAATCCTGGCACTTTCGCCGGTCTAATTGAGAAAATCCCTTATTTGCAGGCATTGGGCGTGACCGACGTGGAATTGCTTCCTGTCATGGCCTTCGACGAACAAGATGTGCCTCCGGGAGCGGCGCAGCGTGGCTTGCATAATTACTGGGGTTACAGTTCACATAGTTTTTTCTGTCCGCATCCAGGCTATTGTGTCAGCCCGGAAAAGGGAACTCACATCCAAGAATTCAGGGATATGGTTAAAGCCTTGCACAAAGCGGGAATCGGTGTGATTTTGGACGTGGTGTTCAATCACACGGCAGAGGGGGGTGCAAATGGGCCTACCATCAATTTCAAGGGACTTGGCAACTCGGGTTTCTATCATCTCGACCCAACCGACCTCAGTTGGTATTTGGACTTTACAGGCTGTGGAAACTCGGTTAACGCCAACCACCCAGTAGTGGCCGACCTGCTACACGATGTCTTGGTCTATTGGGTGGAAGAATTGCATGTCGATGGTTTCCGCTTCGATCTGGCAAGTGCCTTATGTCGTGGAGAATACGGAGAACCTTTGCATAATGCACGTTTGCTTTGGCAAATCGAACTGTCTGATACCCTCGCCCACACTCGCATTATCGCCGAGGCATGGGATGCCGTTGGGCTTTATCAAGTCGGTGGTTTTCCCGGTTTTCGCTGGCGCGAGTGGAACGGGCGTTATCGCGATAGTATCCGGCGTTTCGTTCGCGGTGATCGCGGACTGATCGGCGAAGTCGCCACCCGCATTTCGGGAAACAGTGACCTCTATGCCGGTTCGGGACGCTTACCGACTACCAGCATCAATTTCATCACCTGTCATGACGGTTTCACGCTGTATGACTTGGTGAGTTACAACGACAAACACAACGAGGCAAACGGCGAGGACAACCGTGACGGGTGCAATGACAATCACAGTTGGAATTGCGGAGTCGAGGGAGACACGGACGATTCTGCCATTCTGGCATTGCGCCAGCGACAGGCCAAGAACCTATTTGCGATACTGCTGCTCAGCCAGGGTGTGCCAATGATCCTCGCCGGCGACGAGGTACTGCAAACCCAACACGGCAACAACAATGCCTACTGTCAAGATAATGAGTTGAGTTGGTTCGATTGGGATTTGGTCGAGCATAACGCAGGAATATTTGACTTCGTGCGGCAACTGATAGCGTTCCGCAAACGCCATGCCTGCTTCAAGCGACGACAGTTTCTGACCGGTAAGCCTACGGACGGGCGTGGCATTCCCGATGTGGCTTGGCATGGAAGGGCATTGCATAAACCGGACTGGGACGACCCGCAAAGCCAGTTCATAGCCTATACCCTAGGCGCAACCGGAGAGGACGAAGTGGATTTGCACATCATCCTCAATATGAGCGACTTAGCCTGCGAAGCGGAATTACCGCACATGGGCGATGGAGTTTGGCATCGCGCCATGGACACCTCGCTGGATTCGCCCGACGACATTACCCCGCCTGGGGTGAAAATCCCGGTAGTCGGTCCACATTACAATGTCCAGGGCCGTAGCGTCGTGGTGCTGATGCTTATTGAGTGAAAGGCTAAGGCGATTTCCAAGAATGTTTATACCAAGTAGAAGCGGCTTCCAGCCGCTTAAAGCGGCAAGATGCCGCTTCTACTTTAGGTAGTTTATTTATCGAAAATCACCTAAGTAAGGTGATATCCAATAAAAAACATACCATCAAAAGGCCAAGCTGGTGCTTGGCGTTCCCACAGGGAGCGCCAAGCACCAGCTTGGCGAATTGATTGGCGAAGTTATTGTTTGTGATTTTCGTTGAGAATTCTTTTCGGTTTTGGTGGATTCATTTTTAGAAATCACCTAAGTTAAGTCATCCCCAAAACCTGCCCGACATGCTTCGCTATCATTCTTTCCTCATTGGTTGGGATGACAAGCACCTTGATCGGACTATCGGCGGTATGTAGAACGATCCGGTTTTCCGCATTTGCAACCGAGTCGATTGCGATGCCTAGCCATTGGCTCAACTCGCAGATGCGAGCCCGCACCGAAGCGGCATGTTCGCCAATGCCGCCGGTAAACACTAAGGCATCCAGTCCGCCTAGCGCGGCGGCCAGCGATCCGATGGCACGGGCGATTCGGTAACAAAAATATTCCACTGCTTCGGCGGCTTCCGCACTCGGGTCGGACAACAGGTCGCGCATGTCCGAACTGATCCCGGAAATTCCCAACAACCCCGATTGTTTATAGAGCAGGTTCGACAGTTCGCCAACCGTCATCTTTTCCTGGTCTAAAAGATGCAGCAACACGCCTGGGTCTATCGAACCTGAGCGAGTCCCCATGGGCAACCCTTCCAAAGCAGTAAACGCCATGGTGGTGGCAACGCTCCGGCCGGCATGGAGTCCGCAGAGGCTGGCACCATTGCCCAGATGACAAACGATGGTCCGGCCCGTGGCGGCCTGCTCGTCGATTTCAGGCAAGTGCAAGGCGATGTATTCGTATGACAGCCCATGGAAGCCATAACGCTTAATGCCTTTCTCACTCCACGAACGGGGTAGCGCAAACATCCTTTCAATTTTAGACTGATTGGCGTGAAAGGCAGTGTCAAAGCAAGCCACCTGCGGCAACTTGGGGAATTTCCGGGCGATGAATTGAATCGGCGACAGGTTGTGCGGCTGATGCAAAGGGGCCAGCGAAATCAAGGATTCAATCTGTCCAATGACTTCCGGCGTGACCAAGATGGGTTTTTGTAGGCTGTCCCCTCCGTGTACGACCCGATGCCCGACTGCCACGGGCCTTAGTTTCGGGCATTCCTGGGCAATCCAGTCGAATAACCAAGCGAGTGCTTCCCCATGGTTTCGCGACGGGATCGGCCCGTCAAACACGGTGTTCCCTAGGGCATCCTTGATGACGGCCCTTGGTTCTTCGCCATCGGACTCGCCCAGCCGTTCAACCAAGGCCCGCAACGGCGTTTCGACGGTGTCGAGCAAGGAAAACTTCAGGGTCGCAGAGCCGGCATTGACAATCGCAATCAAGTTTTTGCCGACAAAGGTGTCAAACATGTCAGTTTTTACTCGGTTTGCTGACATTGATCGAAAACGCCTTGGTCAAACGTGCGATCACCGTATCGCCCTGTTTCACTTCATTGAGCCGCTTAACTTCAGTGCCAGCCTTCACCTTAAATATTTTGCCTTCAGGGCCTAGGAGGGTGACATTCCTAGTCTGATAGTCTATGGATTGGACAGTGGCTGACACTTCGATAGCGTCAATGGAAGCAAATCCCGGCTTCGTGCCCAATGGCGCGCGCGCGGTTTCGGATTCGTGTTCCGCTGAAGGCTTCACGCCTGGCGCACCCACCACCAATTCGACGGACTCCAAAAATTTAGCCGTAACATTGTCGCCGATGCGTATTTGAGGGAAATTGCGAACTTCCGGCCCACATTTAATATTTTTCTGCTTACCGTCAGGGAATTTTAGCGTGACTACACGGTTTTTCTTGTCTATGGCTTTGACCGTCGCGGTGAGGGTAAAAAACTCGGCATTAATGCCACCCGGCTTGTCTTCCACTGTTGATGCCGCAGTACCCTGCGGGACCGCCGCAACAGGCTCGACGGGTTGGTTTTTGCCCCCATGGGAGCACCCCGACAACAGCGAGGCGGCAACCAGTGCGGTAGACCCGAGCAGTGACCAATGTTTTCTATTTTTCATGAACTTGCCTTATTTTATCAGGGTATTTACAGGTAATTTACAGGGAATTATGTGCTCAGGGCATGTACTTGTCGATCTTATCGCTAAGACTCTTCTCCTTTGGCGCAGCTACGAAAGATCCGCTCACACGGCAGTGCGTTAATCGCTTGATGCCCCGTTCGCTCCATGCTTTGATTGACTCAGTCACGTCGTCCCAAGAATGATAGTTTCTAGGGTCCATTTTACCGACACGCTTATCGGCTGCCGCATACAAGCGTTCACCAGTCACTGAATCAAGGATTTCTAATTCAAAGGCCGCGTCCCCGGTGAACAGAGCCTGACCCTTGGCCTCAGACCAAACGGTTGCGGCACCGCTGGCATAGGGAGCGAGAATGGAGATTTCTTTCATCAACACATTCGATTTCCCGCCTTCAGTGAGAGCGACCCTCATGCGCATGACATCTGACCCCGGTGTGTTCACCACCAAATAACCGGCTTTGGCGACTGTTTCACGGATCGCCTTGTCAGCAGTAGTCGTCAAAAAATTGCGATCTGCCGGTTCAAGGTTGGCGAACGACGAGCCATCCGCCTTCCCCCACAGCGTGACCGGGTCCAACAGAATGCTTTTGTATTTTTTGCAATCTGCGTTGGGGTTAGCGTAAACCAACAGAGGATCGTCGGTGTTTGCGCTGCCTGCTTTTAGTTGGGAATAATCTCCGAGAAAACCCGATGCCGAAACGCTGCGGGCTTGTTTGGTGCTGCCACAGCCAGTGATGGATAACGCCAAGACAGCCCCTAAAAACGGGGCAACCGTCCAAAGGCATCGGACAGACCTAAAACATTGCGATTTCATAGTTCATCCTCAATAGTGTAAGGGGTTACCTGCAATCGGCCAGAGCCGAAACTCTCATTTTGACTCAATCGAACCGCCAGAATTGTACCGGGAATTGGGGCTAAAACATAAGTGGGTATCCAACAAATTCAGCAATTCTCATTTTGGCAAAGATTAATAAGGGCGGGTTCCAAACCCGCCCGGCTTTTTTCAAAATGAGAATTGCTGCAACAAATTAGTTATTCGCCTAGAGCAATCGTACCTGTAGGGGTTGTGCGGTATCGACGTGAATGTCGCGTTGCGGGAAGGCCATGACGATGCCATTAGCGGACAAGGTCTTGTGAATCATGAAGCGCAGGTCGCTGGCAATGCTCCTCCAGTCTACATCACGCTTGATTTCGACCCAGACATACAAGCCAAATTGCAATGCGTCGCTGCCAAAATCCTCAAATAAAACCTGCGGTGCTGGCTTGTCCTGGACCAATCCATGGCGGATGGCGGTTTCCAATAGCAGTTCTGTCAACTTCTGAACTGGCGAGTCGTAAGCAACACCGAGCTTGACTACAATTCGGACTGATTGGCTGCTCAACGTCCAATTGGTCACGTTTTCCTCGACAAAAGTGCTGTTCGGAATCAGCGTTTCGATACCGTTGCCATCGCGGAAATGGGAGCTGCGCATGCCGATGTCAATGACCCGACCACGGATGCCACCGACTTCCACCAAGTCGCCGGGCCGGAACGGGCGCTCCAACAGGAGCATCAGGCCGCTAATCAGGTTCTTCAGCAAGTTTTGCATGCCGAAGCCCGCACCGATGGCCAAAGCCCCGCCAGTGAAGGCGAATACCGTGAGGGGAATTTTGACCATGACGAAGCTGGTCATCACCAAGATCACCCCGATTAGGAACAGTACCCAGCGCCGTGCGATACGGGCACTGCTCGCATCAATTCCTCTGCGGGTGACGGCGATGTGTTCCGTGAGGCGGGTCAGCTTGGACGAGACCCACAAGCCCACAAACAAGATGGATAGGGCCGTCGCCACCTTACCGACCGTGACGCTGCGTTTGCCAGTAATCGGCTGGCCTTCGACTTCAATGGTATCCTCCACGGCAAAGAACTCGAACTGCCACAATTGGAGGCCCGCTTCGCGAACTTGCGCCCACCACTCCTGCGCTTTTGCCGACCAAGATTCACTCTGATGTCGATCATCCAAGTCTTGCTTCCACAAATCCAACAAATGGTCGCTTAGCTCCAAGCCCCCAAGCAACCGTTGGTAGCTTGCTTCGCGATCGGCAAATAGATCGTGCATTTGCTGGCGGTGAGAGGTCAACAGAGGGGATGCGGGTTCGAACATCTGCTTTTTCATGTCGTAGACTTGTTCGGATGTCAATTTAAGCCGTTGATCTAAAAACTTTTGAATGGGTGCTGTTTCCATTTTCAGTTTGGCAATCATCGCATACCCTTGCCCCACTGCCATAGGGTCTTTGCCATCGGCTGTGGGCCAACGCAACTCCCAGACTTTCTCCCGCAATCTGACAGAATCAATCAGCCAATTCAGTGCTTGGAATTTAATGTCGGCGTTTTCCGCCTGTTCGCGGCTACGTTCAAGGGCAAACTCCAGATTGGCGAGCCGTTCGTCGCCTTCCGGCAGGGATTTCCGTCCTTGATCTAGGGCTGCCGCAGCAACATCAAAAGCCTGATGACTGTCCTCGGCTAGTGGACCCAGCGCCGCCATCTCGTCTTGGATAAGTTGACGCTCGTTAGCCAGACGGACGCGCACTTGTTCCTTGTCGGCTGGCGTGAAAGAGACCTTGCCTTTCACTTCGCCCAACTGACGTTTGGTAAATTCAAGCCGTTGTCGGATTTCTGCCAATTCCTCATCAAGGACGCGTTGTTCAATGCGAATGACTTCAACACGGGATTCGACATAGCGTTTGCGCAACCCCTCCATGTCGCGCAGCCAAATCAAACGGGTGTCACCGCCGGCATTGCCTTCCAAGAGTTCGTTGGCTTGGCGCAGTTTCTCATTGGCCTTTTTCAAGCTTTCGTTTCTGTTTCCTGACTCCTGTTCCGTAGCGGCATTCATGGACGAAAGCGCAAGGCTATGCTCCTCTAGAAAGCGCACCTTTTCCCGCAATTCGTCCAACTTGAAAATCGAGTACGGCGGCGGGTTTGGCATTCCAGCCCATTTCGCTATCTCGCGTCCGAGTTCCGAACGGCTTTGTTGCAAGCTTTTCAACTTCAACAAGTTGTCGATTTGGCGCTGGTAAATTCGAACCATCTGTTGTTGCAATACCCCACCCTCGACAATCTCTTCCTGGGTCGCCACGTTGGCCGAAGAAGTCGCATCGGTTTGAGTCTTCGTTAGGGCCAGCGCTTCTTTGGTGGCTGCTAATTTATTGCGAATTTCTGCAATGAGGATGTCGGGCGGGGCTGAGGACCAATCGGTCAGAGGTTTTGTGGAAGCCGCATTCCCCGCAGGCTCGGAGGTTGGAGACGGCACTGCGCTTGCCGATGCACAGGCTACACTGCCCAACCAAAGAAACAGAAAGATTGCCGCCATCCCTATAGGCGGTTGAGTGACATGGTTCGGCCTGTTTCTAGGAGGAAGAACCAAGGTGGCATATAGCGTTTTAACCATCAGGTAGTGATTCAGATAGGGATGTGGGGTAGCGTTTTAATTGCTTGCCCGTCAATTTCTTCAGATAAGATAAGACCGACTCGGTTTTTTAAACCGAGTCGGTCTTATCCTCTATGAACCTAGCCTAAACATGCCTATAAAGCTGTCGGACTAAGCTTTGGAGAGGATTTAACGGCGTCCGCGTCCGCCTTTAGGGCCTTTGTCCAAAGCAACGTAGATAGTATTGCCCTCGAAATCATGACCATCAAGGCCAGAAATGGCTAAACGGGCTTCGTGTCCTTCCATGTCGATGGTCGCTATGCCACGCGCCTTGCCAGTGAATAAATCACGGCTTAATTTCAAGCCAAACACTTTGCCGTAACCGCCAAACAACTCACCCAGACTAGTTTCGGTTGTAGTTGGGGGTAACCCTCGAACGAAAAGCGTCAACATGCGTTGCCACTCCTATATTAAAAAACACTATTGAAATAAGGCGATGCGGCACAATATTGTACCCGGATGAAGGGCAAAAAGCAGACATTGCCAGTGGCCTGCTTTTATGGCCTAGACGTTTACTTAAGCGAAACTACAGGGCTACAACGTTGTCAGCTTGTGGGCCTTTCTGACCGCTTACCTCGGTGAAGCTAACGCGTTGCCCTTCAGTCAGGGACTTAAATCCCTGGCCCACAATTGAACGAAAATGCACGAACAAGTCGCCACCATTTTCGCGTTGAATAAAACCAAATCCTTTGCCTTCGTTGAACCATTTAACGGTTCCGGTTTGCTGCTGTGACATAGTAAATCTCTTAAGATAAATAAGCGCGAAATGCGCAGTGACTTCAATATACCCTATAAGGGTTTATTGTAAGAAAAGCGGGGTATTACGGAAAGGCGGGCAGTTGGAGCAGGAATGTATTTTTTACAAATAGAAACTTCGCTGACTTGCTTGGCGCGGACCTCTTTACACCTACAGATACAATACGGTAAATTCACTAGAAAGTCAATCTTTATTCAGCAATATTGTGTTAACCCGGCAGATAGAAGAACATTACGGCAATCATCGCATAGAGAATTAGCATCTGAACGCCATTCAGCCAGTTTGACCGTCCATCTTGGGCAATTTGGGTGGTAATTAAGATCGTGCCGAAGATGGATGCCACCTCGGGAGTGGAAAACTGGGCATCGACGGGATGCCCTAACCAGCGCGAACTGATGACGAGAACCGGGACGACCAGCAGCGAAATCTGCGATCCGGCACTCATGCCGATCTCGAAACTTAGGTCCATTTGGTTCTTTTTAGCCATCTTCACTGCGCTGAACAAGGCCGCCATGTTACCAATCAAGGCAATGACGATCACACCGATGAACAAGTCGGTCCAGCCCAAACTGGTTTTGACCGAATCCACCGAGTCCGAAACAAAATCCGACAGCAATGCGATCAGGAAACTGGCTACGGCCAGTACTCCCGCTGCTAGTTTGACGGACCAGGCATCTGCATCCTCTATTGGGTCAGGGGGGTTGGGGTTTTCTAGCCGCCTGACCGCGTCTTCCTCTTTGGATACGAAGATAGTGCGGATGATGCCCGCGACATAGGCCGTCAGCAGCAGCGCCGAAATCCACAGCGAAATGTCCTCGACAAAATCGCTTGTGACTTGGCCCTGCAAAATACCGTGTGCCTGTGCATAGATGGAAGGCAGTAACACGGCCACGGCGGCGATCAGCATGGAAGTGGATGCATCGTTGGCGCGTTCGACGTGGAATTTGAGGTTGCCATGCCGCACTCCTCCCGCTATCATGGCGGCGCCAATCACCACCAACAAATTGCTGATGATGGCCCCCGTCCATGCAGCCTTGACCAGCGGACCCAGCCCTTTGCCAATGGCGATCAGGCCGAAAATAAGTTCCGGCAAATTGCCAAAGGCCGCATTAAGCATCCCGCCCCAAGTCGGTCCTATGCGCTTCGCCAGTTGTTCCGTCGCGTCGCCTATCCAGGCGGAAACCACCATCATGCCGAGCAGGGAACAGCCAAACAGGGCCAACTCATTGTGCAGGCCGGGTGTCCAGGCAATTGCGAATGCGACGGGAATAAAAACTGCCAGCCAATTAATGCCGGGTTTGAGAAAACTTTGCATTGATTTCCCCTCCTTATAAGGGCATAGGTATTTATAAAAAGTCCCCCTCGGCTTGCGGGAGGGTATCTTGATATTTCGCTTGCAGTGGTTGTCTTTTTAGGCGATTTTCGATAAATAAACTACCTAAAGTAGAAGCGGCATCTTGCCGCTTTAAGCGGCTGGAAGCCGCTTCTACTTGGTGTAAACATTCTTGGAAATCGCCTTAATGCAGGCCCTACTTGCCGGCCGGCTTGATCCATTCGACCTTGCCTCGATCCCGCAGCCATGATTCCTGAAACACCCTTTTGGCTGCCAGTCCCGCTCCGTTGACAAATGCCCGGTTCAAATAGGCGCTGAAGGCAATGCTGAATCCAGGAACCAAATTCCCGAGTTCAGCCCCCAGCAAAGCCCGTTGCAAAGCATTTTGAGCAGATTCCTCGACCGCCGCATGGAGAAAGCTTGTTTCTATCTGACGCTGGTAGTTCGCCATGGCCTGCGCCCGCTCATTAGCGCCGGTTGCTGTGGAAAGTGCCAGTATGTGGAGCATAAGCACCCTATCGCGTGGTTGGTCAATGCTATAACCATAGGCTTGGCAGACGCGGTAAATCACCCGCAAAGCCCCGGCAACCATAACCGGGATGCCCGCAGTCGCCGCCACCAGTCCGCCAGTGCCTGTGACCGCTCCCATGCCTATGGCGATATGGCCTGCATCGTTGATGATCCTGTCAGCCAGCGCATCGGCGAATTCCAAGGGTTGGGCGGCAATATCCTCTAGCGAGGCAATACTTTGAGACTTCAGCAACGAGTCCTTGAAGATGTTGTCATCCTGGGCTAGTTGGCCAGCCATCTTGTTCACACCATCCATAGCCGCCGAGATCGCCGCCTTCGGCATCATCTTGTTGACCAGATTGCCAAGGGGGCTGGCAATGGTGCGGATCATCCGTTTCGCCAAACCCGGACTTTCGGCCTTCCAAGCCGCGATTGCCTCGACTTGCGCCTGTTCGTATTCGGTCACACGGCTGTCTCAACCCGAATCTGTAGGGACAGGGATTGCCCTCCCATGGGAGGCGCACTCTTTTGGTTTTTTCGGGTTGCCATCGGAATTCCTCCAAGTAGGGTTAAGGTGAGTTTGATGCGACGGGGCGCTGATTTTCCTCACGGACACCGATCAAGTCTATCGAGTCGTCCGCCCCGTAGCCAGCAGCTTTGAGTTCCATCTCCAGCCGGTGCCGCCGCTCGGCTTCCAGTTGCGCGACCTTGCGCATCGGCCAGACGCCGTTGGCCAAGGCGCCCAGCGCGGCGACATTGTTGGTCAGCACCGAAAAGCCT